>PSPB01000095.1 GCA_003193815.1 Methanobacteriota archaeon | reverse complement strand
GCGGGAATAAAGCAGTAGCCGGTTTATACTCACGCGAATGGGCGAGCGATGGCCCCGGCGACGATTACCTGCCGCGACGGTGAACTCGCCGTTCCGGACGAGCCGATAATCCCGCTGATTATCGGCGACGGAATCGGTCACGATGTGACGCCGGTCGCGCGCAACGTGCTCGACGCGGCGGTCGCGCGCGCCTACGGCGACCAGCGCTGCATCGCCTGGCGGGAAGTGCTTGCGGGCGAAGCGGCGCACGCCGCGACCGGCGAGTGGCTGCCGGAAGCGACCCTGGAGGCGATTCGCACCCAGCTTGTCGCCTTGAAGGGGCCGCTGACGACACCGGTCGGAGGCGGCTTCCGTTCGCTTAACGTGACGCTGCGGCAGCAGCTGGACCTGTTCGCCTGCGTCCGCCCCATCCGCTGGTTCGAGGGCGTTCCCAGCCCGGTAAAGGACCCGGGCGCGGTCGACATGATAATCTTCCGCGAAAACTCGGAGGACGTCTACGCCGGCATCGAGTGGGAAGCCGGCTCGGACGCGGTGCACAAGGTTATCGAATTCCTGCAGTCAGAGATGGGCGTCACCAAAATCCGGTTTCCCGACAGCTCGAGTATTGGCATCAAGCCCATCTCGCGCGAAGGCACCGAGCGCATCGTGCGCGCCGCGCTGCGACACGCAATCGCGCACGACCAGCCCAACGTGACGCTGGTCCATAAGGGCAATATCATGAAATTCACGGAAGGCGGCTTCCGCGACTGGGGCTACGCGCTCGCAAAGGCCGAATTCGGCGCGACCGAGCTGGATGGAGGGCCGTGGTGCACGCTCAAGAATCCGGAGACGGGCCGTGACATCATCATCAAGGACGTCATCGCCGACGCGATGCTCCAGCAATTGCTAACGCGCCCGCGCGAATACAGCGTGCTGACGACGATGAACCTGAACGGCGATTACATCTCCGACGCGCTGGCGGCGCAGGTGGGTGGCATCGGCATCGCGCCGGGCGCCAACATCAACTATGACACCGGCCACGCGCTCTTCGAGGCGACGCACGGCACCGCGCCGAAATATGCGGGGCAGGACAAGGTGAACCCCGGCTCGGTAATCCTGAGCGGCGAGATGATGCTGCGCTACCTGGGCTGGAACGAGGCGGCCGACCTGGTCATCCGCGGCATCGCAGGCGCCATCACGGCGCGCAGCGTCACCTACGATTTCCACCGGCTGATGGAGGGCGCGACGCTGCTGAAGTGCAGCGAGTTCGGGCAGGCCGTCATCGACCACATGTGATTTAGACCCCCTGTTTTCGCGCCAGCATGGACTGGCGCCCGCTGCCCGAGATACTAGATGCAGAGCAACTCGTCGAGCGGGCGCTCCACCGCGCCGCGAAGAAGCGCAGCGGCGCTTCCGACAACGCTGCGCGCAAGCTCTCTTCGCTCTCCGACAACCTTGCGGCGACGCTCGGCGCGATTGTCGACGATTTCCCGAGCCTGGACCAGCTGCACCCGTTCGACCGCGACATCGTCGACCTTTCCGTCGGGCTGGACGAGCTGCGGCAGTCGCTGGGCGGCGTCGACTGGGCGCGCAAACAGCTCCAGAAGCTGGGCAGTCGCTTCACGTCGCAGGCGGCGCGCGCCCGCGGCGAACGGGCGCGCAGCTCCAGAAGCAGGGCTACGGACGCCTGACTTCGGTGGTGCGGCAGGTCGCCGACCGGCTGGAATTCCTGCGCGACGCCCGGTCGGTGCTGCGCAAGCTACCGGCGGTCGACCCGGAAACGCCGCTGGTGGCGATGGCGGGCGCGCCCAACGTTGGCAAATCGAGTCTGGTGCGCGCCATTTCCACTGGCCGACCTGCGGTGCGCGAATACCCGTTCACGACGAAGTCGGTGAGCCTGGGGCACATCACCGCCCGCTACCAGACGATACAGGTGCTCGACACCCCGGGGCTGCTCGACCGTCCTGACGCGGAGCGCAACAACATCGAGAAACAGGGGCTCGCAGCGCTCGAGCATCTGGCGCCCGCTATTGTGTTCGTGACGGACGCTTCGGGGACTTCGGGCTACCCGCTCGAAGTCCAGCAAGCGCTGCGCGCCGAGCTGCGCGCGCGCTACCCGCAGGCGCCCTGGCTGGAGGTGCATGGTAAGTTCGATCTGGAGCAGGAGGCGCCCCCGGGGGAGGGTGCGCTGGCGGTCTCGGCTACGGAAGGAACTGGCGTTGATGAACTCAAGCAGGCGGTCATTGCGATGCTCCTCCCGGGCTAGTTCAGATTTTTTATACTGGTCTTCGAGAAATTTTCAGTCTATTTTTCACGCTGCGGCAGCTCTTTCGAGCTGACGATTGCGATGCTATTTTTCCCGGCCCAGTCGCGCCAGCGCGTGACGGCGGATTTCGGCATCCCCTTGCGGTGCAAGTAAATCGCCCGGGCCCCCGAGCGCTCGAGCGCCGACCGCAGCAGCTCCGGCGTCAGCTGCTCGAGCGCGTATTTCGGGACCATGTGGCCGAAAATCGCTTCGCGTTTGAGCGCGATGTCGCTGAAGCGTGGGGTGTAGTGGCCGCCGCCGATGCCGACGAGTGCGATGCCACTCGCCGGCTCGAGCGCGAGCAGCGCCCGCGCTAGCACTTCGGCCGGCTCGCGCAATTCCCAGCGACTCTCGTCGGAGCCGATTTCGACGAAGAAGGCCGGCGTTTCGAGCAGCGGCCCGTGGTGCGTCGCTTCGAAGCAGGCCTGGTAGCCGGCGGGCGCGGTGCGGGTGATGGCGAGCAGCAGCCCGGTCATCCAGCCCGGCGCGGTCCCCGAGACCGCGCCGGGCGTTCCGCCGTAGTCGGCACCGCCCCAGTTGCCGACAGGGTGCACCGTCAGGCTCGGTCGCCCGCTGGCCGCCTTGTGGCGCGACAGGAATGCGATGCATTCGGGGCTTTCGCCGAACTGCGCCGCCCACTCGCGGTCGATGTTTTCGGCGTGGAGGTGCAGCTCTGCGAGTGTCGCCATGTGGGTGTCCGGTGCGCAGAAGCTGCCACCGCCGTCGACGAGCCGCCATACGGGGCTGCCCTGGAATTCGCCATCTTCGCGCCAGTTCCCGAGCTCAAGCAGCCGCTCGCGCAGGTTGAGCGCGGCGCTGTCGGCTTGCGACGCGAGGATGAGGTTCATGCGGTGCTCAATCGACCAGCCCGACTTGCAGGTCGTGCTCGTCGGCCACCTCGCGGGCGCGGTCGTAGCCGGCGTCGACGTGCCGCATGACGCCGGTCCCGGGGTCGGTCGTCAGCACTCGCTCGAGCCGCACCGCTGCTGCGTCGGTGCCGTCAGCGACGACGACCATCCCAGCGTGGAGCGAATAGCCGATGCCGACGCCGCCGCCGTGGTGGAAGCTGACCCAGGTTGCGCCGGCCGCGACGTTGAGCATCGCGTTGAGCAGCGGCCAGTCGGCGACCGCGTCGCTGCCGTCGCGCATCGCTTCGGTCTCGCGGTTCGGGCTCGCGACCGAGCCGCAGTCGAGGTGGTCGCGCCCAATCACGATGGGTGCGCTCACCTTGCCTGAAGCGACGAGTTTGTTGAAGGCCAGTCCTGCTTTCGCACGGTCGCCGTAGCCGAGCCAGCAGATGCGCGCCGGCAGTCCCTGGAATTTGATTTTCTCCTGTGCCATGGTTATCCAGCGCACAAGCGGCTCATTATCGGGGAACAGCTCGAGAATCACGTCGTCGGTGGCGGCCAGGTCCGCGGGGTCGCCGCTCAGTGCCACCCAGCGGAACGGCCCCTTGCCTTCGCAGAAGAGCGGCCGCACATACGCCGGGACGAAGCCGGGGAAGTCGAACGCGTTCGCGACCCCCGCTTCCTGCGCGCCAGCCCTGAGGTTGTTGCCGTAATCAAAAGTGTGCGCGCCCCGTTTTTGCAGGCTGAGCATCGCGCGCACGTGGTCCGCCATCGTTGCCAGGCTGCGCTGCTGGTATGCCGCGGCGTCGCTTTCGCGCAGTGCCAGTGCTTCGTCGAGCGAGAGCCCACGCGGGACGTAGCCGTTAAGCGGGTCATGCGCCGAGGTCTGGTCGGTCAGCAAATCGGGAATGACGTCGCGCTTGATGAGCCGCTCGAGCAGGTCGGCGGCGTTGGCGACGACGCCGACGCTGCGAGCCTTGCCCGCATCGCGCCACTTGAGCGCGAGGTCAATCGCCGCGTCAATTTCGTCGCTGATTTCGTCGCAGTAGTCGCTCACGAGCCGCTTCTCGATGCGGCTACGGTCAACATCGCCAGCCATCGTCGCCGCGAGCGGCTGCGCGCCGCCCATTCCGCCGAGGCCGCCGCTGACGATGAGGCGGCCTGCCAGCGAGCCGTCGAAATGCTGGCGGCCGGCTTCGACGAAGGTCTCGTAGGTGCCCTGCAAAATACCCTGCGACCCGATGTAAATCCAGGAGCCGGCAGTCATCTGCCCATACATCATCAGCCCCTTGCGCTCCAGCTCGTGGAAGTGCTCCCAGGTCGCCCAGTTGCCGACCAGGTTGGCGTTGGCAATCAGCACCCGCGGTGCGTCCGCATGCGTGCGGAAGACGCCGACCGGCTTGCCCGATTGCACCAGCAGCGTCTCGTCGCCTTCGAGCTCGCGCAATGCGCGGACGATGGCGTGGTAGCAGTCCCAGTTGCGCGCCGCCTTGCCACGGCCGCCGTAGACCACTAGCTCGTCCGGGTTTTCCGCGACTTCGGGGTCGAGGTTGTTCATCAGCATCCGCAGCGCCGCTTCCTGCTCCCAGCCCTTGCAGCTGAGTTCGCTCCCACGCGGCGCCCGGATGGGTTCCATGGCGGCGCACGCGGTCCGCGGTTTATCAGGCTCACCCCAATTCTTTTTTACCGCGCGGGACTGAAAAGTGGCTGCTCCCGGTGGACAACTCCCACCTCCCACCTCCGTCTGCCGGTTGAGCGGCAACCTTTTCCCAAAAACTTAAAGCCTGTAATGCCGAGCCCCTTCCATGCGAACAATCGTGCTGGCCATGGTGCTGCTCCTGGTTCCCGTCGCGGCTGCGGAACCCGAGGTAACTGAGCAATCCGATATCACTATCCAGGGACTCGGAGGCGAGGAATTCAGGGTAAAATTTGGCATCCAGGCCGATGAGACCACCAACTACACTGTCACGCTGCAGGAACGGTCAGAATTCACCTTCGACAACCAGAATATGACCATCGAGATTCCGGCAGGCGATTCGCGCACCTTCATCTTCAATGGCAAAGTGGTCGAGGAGATGGCTGACGGCAAGTACGTAATGAGCTGGACCGCCGCCAAGAACGGTACCAACTTCGCGGACGGCAGATTCGAAATCGAGGCAGGTGAGCAGGTCCCCGGACCGGGCCTCCTCGCGGCCGCCACGGGCATCGCGCTCGTCGCCTTGTTGCACCGCCGCCGTTAAGCTTCGAAAACCTTGCCAACGGTGTTGCGCCAGAGCCAGCGCAGCGGGTCGTAGTATTCGTCGACGACCCTCTCCTTGAGAGGGATAATGCCGTTATCGGTAATCTCGATGTGCTCGGGGCAGACCTCGGTACAGCACTTGGTGATGTTGCAGTAGCCGATGGCGAAATCGTCGCGTGTCGCGGCGAGGCGGTCACCCTCATCAAGCGGATGCATCTCGAGGCTGGCAAGGCGAATCAGGAAGCGTGGAC
>PSPB01000094.1 GCA_003193815.1 Methanobacteriota archaeon | reverse complement strand
CGCTCACCAAGCCGCCCACCTGGGACATCTCGCTCTCACAGGTCACGGTCGAGGACCTGGCCGACGGCGGCAGCGTCACCATCACCCTCTCGGGAGTCATTCCCGGCTTCGCGCACGATACCGATTCGGCTGATGCGACCGTTACCGCCACTTCGCGCGGCAACAGTTCGGTCTCGCAGGCAATTATGGCGACTTTCTCGGTTGACACAGTCTACTCGATGTCGCTCTCGGTCGATGGCTGGCAGCGCACTGCCAACCCCGGCAACAGCACCACCTTCAGCTTCACGGTCACCAACCTCGGCAACGGTGTCGAGGACTTCACGATAGACCACACCACCCTGCCGGTGGGCTGGGACGTCAACGGCCTGCCGCACGCCGACCTCGCTGGCGTCAGTGCGTACGGCGGCACCGCCTCCTTCCAGGCTACCCTGACTGTCCCAAATGACGAAACCCCGGGCTGGAATAATTTCACGGTCAGCGTCGCCGTCAAGGATAGTTCCTCTATCGAGCAGCTGCAGTCAATTGCCATCGAGGTCGAGAACTTTGCCGCAATGACAGTCGTGGTCGACCCTGCCGCCGCTAGTAGCGACCCGGGCGAGACTTCCAGCTACACTTTCAGCATCACCAATACCGGCAACTCGGACGATACCTTCGGCTTCTACATCGACGACTTGCCGCCCAGCTGGCAGGTGCAGTACCGGCTCCCGGACGGGGGCGCCTACATCAGCCAGATTTCGGTCCCGGTTGGCGAGACGCGGTCGGTCGACATCTTCGTGACTACGCTCGCCAGCGACAGTCCGGGCGAGCGCAGCCTCACCCTCACCGTGCGCTCGGGGCTGAACCAGCGCATCACCCGTGATTCAACGCTTACGCTGACGATTGCCGAGACGCACGGCCTCGAAGTCATGACCGGCACCACGGCCAAGGATGGCGGCTCCAACGAGGCGATTCCGTTCTCCTTCACGGTCAGGAACAACGGCAACGCGCTAGACTACGTTTCGCTCCCCATCCCGACTCCGCCGCTGAACTGGGAAGCGACGCTCTCGGACACCCAGTTTACCCTCGACCCCGGCGCGAGTAAGACGGTCTACCTGAACCTGCGCACCCCTGAAGGAGTGTGGGGTGGCAGCCACACCGTCATGGTCACCATCAATTCAGACGAGACCGGTGAGAAGCACACGCTGAATTTCACGGTCACGATTCCAGCCAGTCCCGGCCTGACGGTAACGCTGGTGCAGAAGAACGACGACGTCAAGGCGGGCGAGGATGGCAGCTTCACCTTCAACCTCTCCAACACCGGCAACACCTACGAGCAGGTTTCGCTGAAGGTGCAGGGCAAGTATTCCAGCTGGTTCAACCTCCCGCAGGCGTCGGTCAACATGGCCCCGGGCGATACGCGCGAGATAACGGTCATCGCGAGCCCGCCCAGCAATACCCCCACCATGGACACCACCGCTAGCTTCAACGCCACGCTCAGCAGCAACGGCGTCTCGATTCTCAAGTCAATGAGCCTCAGCGTCGAGGGCGCCCCGCCCCCGCCGCCGACCGACAATGGCGACGAAGGCGGCTTCTCGATTCCGGGCCCCGGCCTGTTGGCCGCCTTCGGTGCAGCTGGCGCGGTCGCACGGCTGCGCCAGCGCCGGTGAGTCCCCCGCCCGGCGACCTGGCAGCGCTGCGCGAAGCGACGCTCGAGCAGGCTCGCGCTGCGCTGGCGGAAGCGGTGACGCCCGACCGCGGGCTGCTGCAGGGCGTCAGGGCGCTCGACGAGGCGCTCGAAGCTGAAAACCGGCTCGCCGAACGGCTGGCACGCTGGGCGGCCGGCTGGCGCAGCGCGGCAGCCGCCCGCGGCGGAGCTGCCGCCCGATGCGCCCGAGCCGCTGCGCGAGCTGCAGGTCGCCTGGCGGGAGTCCGGGGCGCGCGGTGAGCGGCTGCGCGACTGGCTCGAGGTGCAGGCGCCCGACGTGGCGCCGTCGCTGGCTGCCTTGCTCGGCCCGCTGCTCACGGCGCGCGTGATTGCCGCCGCCGGCTCGTTGCCGCGGCTGGCGCGGCTGCCCGGCTCGACCATCCAGACGCTCGGCGCCGAGCGGGCGCTCTTCGCGCATCGAGGCGGCGGCGCGCCGCCGCCCAAGCACGGGCTGCTGCTGGCGCATCCGCTGGTGCGCGACGCCCCGCGCCGGGAGCGCGGCCGCATGGCGCGGAGGCTGGCCGCCAAGGCGGCGATTGCGGCGCGCGTCGACTGCTACGGCGGGGAGCCGTGCGGCGCCGAATTACTGGCGGCACTGGGTTCCGACGACCCGGTTAAATAACGGCGGTGCTCGGCGCGCGTGCGAATTCCCCCTTTCGCCGCCGGGCTGCTGATGGGCTCGGCCGACGCGGTGCCGGGCATCAGCGGCGGCACGGTCGCGCTGGTGATTGGCCTCTATCGCCGGTTGATTGACTCAATCGCGACAGTGCTGGACTGGAATACCCGCGCCAGCGCGATTTCGAGGCGTTACGCGCGCCGCTAACGTTCCTGCTGCCGCTTGGCCTCGGGATGGCGGCCGCCTACTGGCTGGTGTCGCGGCTGCTCATCGGCCCCGAAGGCAACCCCGGAATCCTGCTGCGCGAAACCACGGCACCGCTCTGCTATGGCCTCTTCAGCGGCCTCGTGGCGGTCTCGCTGCGCGAGCCGTGGCGCCGCATCGACGCGCCGCAGCGCGAGCATCTGGCGTTCGCCGGGGCGGGAGCGGTCGCGACCTTCGTCGTGCTGGGGCTGCCGTTCGCGACGAGCACGCCGGCCGGCTGGATGCTGCCAGTTGGCGGCGCGCTGGCGCTGACGGCGATGCTGCTGCCGGGGGTGAGCGGCTCGCTGGTGCTGGTGATGCTCGGCCAGTATGCGACCATCGCCGGCGCGGTGCACGATTTGCGGCTGGCGCCGCTGCTCTGGTTCGGCAGCGGCGGCCTCGTCGCGGCGCTGGTGGTGGTGCCGCGGCTGCAGCGGCTGCTCATCGAGCGGCCGGGGCGCACGCTGGCGGTGCTCACGGGCGTCATGGCCGGTTCGCTGCGCGCGCTCTGGCCGTGGAAGGCGAGCTACGACGTGCGCGCGGGCGACCTTTCACCGCAGTTCGTGGGCGAAAACTGGCCTGAAGTGGCGCTGGCGGCGCTGCTAGGGGGAATACTAGTGCTGGCGCTGGAAAGGCTTTCTCGTCGATAGACGAACCGCAGCGCTTAAATCGCGCCTTCGGTGAAGGCGCAAAATGCGCGTGGTCATAGCCGGCGCCGGCGACGTAGGTTACCGGGTGGCCCGGGACCTAGTGAATCGCGGCCACGGCGTCAGCATTATCGACTCCGACCCGGCCGCCATCAAGCGGGCGCAGGGGCTCGATGCGCAGGTCATCCAGGGCCACGCTGCGGCGCCGAAGCTGCTCGTCGAGCAGTCGGGGCTGGCGGAAGCCGATCTGTTTATCGGCGTGACCGGCAACGACATGGTCAACATCCTCGGTTGCACCTTCGCCAAGGCGATGGGCTGCCGCACGATTGCGCGCGTCAACGAGTCGCAGTTGCTCGACTGGCCGTTCGAGCCTGACCCGCAGGCTGTTTTCGGGCTTGATGCCTGCATCTGCCCTGACGAGCTGGCGATGCACCGCATCTGGCAAATCCTCTCGCGGCCGGCACTGACGCGGCTTGAGCACTTCTCGGTTGGCAAGCTGCGCATCCTCGAAGTCAGGCTGGACGACAGCTCGCCTGCGGTGGGCCGCACGCTCGACAGCGTCGAGCTGCCGCCGCACTGTCGCGTTGTGCTGGTTTCGCGCGACGAGGGCGTCATCATTCCGCGCAGTGAGGAAGTCTTACTGCCACGCGACCGGCTGCTGGTGCTGCTGAGCGACGTCCACGAACTCGAGGAGCTTTCGGAGTCGCTCGGTGTGCCGAAGGAAGTTACGGGCGAGGGGAACATCAAGCGGCTGATGATTGCCGGCAGCACGCAGGTCGCCTTGCGGCTGGCCGAACAGGTGGCGCGCCGCTACGACGGGGTGCAGGTCTACCTCGTTGAGCCCGACCGCGCGCGCGCCGAGGAGATTAGCGAGCGGCTGCCCGATGACGTGACGGTACTGGTGGGGTCTCCGACTGACCGTCACTTCCTGCGTGAGGAGGGGATTCGCCACGAGGATTTGTTCGTCGCGGCGACCGAACGCGAGGATTTGAACATGCTCAGCTGCCTGCTCGCCAAGCGCGAGGGGGCGCGCCGCACGGTGGCGCTGGTCTACCAGACCGAGCTGGAGCACGTCGTGCAGAACACCGGCGTTGACACGCTCATCAACCCCAAGCGAGTGGCGGTGACCGCCATTCTGAACCGCGCCACGGCGACCGAGGAAATCGAGGCGCTGGAGGAACTGCAGGGTGGCGAAGCGTCGATTCGCGAATTCCTAGTCAAGGCTGACAATGGCCTGGCGGGGAAGTCCATCGCGAAGCTCGGGCTCCCCGAGGGGAGCATGGTGGCGCTCATCAACCGCGGCGGCGAGCCGCTTTTCCCCGACGAGGACGAAGTCCTGCGGGGGGGCGACCACCTGCTGGTTTTCACGCTCAAGGGGCAGCTGCCGGCGCTGGAGAAGCTCTTCCGCTGACATGCGCGGACGCCTGCTGCTAAGTCTGCTGGGAATGCTGCTGGCGCTGTTCGGCAGCACCTTCCTGCTGCCGCTGTTCGCGGGGCTGCTGCTGGGTGAGCCACGCGAGCAGGTGGCATGGCTCTACGGACTGCCGCTGCTGCTCTCGGTCGGTGGCGGGTCGCTGCTCTACTTCCAGTTCCGCAGCGACGAGGAGCTGCGCGACCGCGAAGCGTTCGCGCTAGTGAGCGTGGCGTGGCTGCTCTTCGCCGTGTTTGGCGCGATACCTTACGTAATGGCGGGCGACATGGCAAGTAGCGACGGTGAGCCGCTGATGGTGTACGACCTGACGCTGGCCGAGGCGTATTTCGAGTCAATCTCGGGGCTGACGACCACCGGCGCGACCGTCTTCAATTCCTCGGTCGCCAACGGCACCACCGACGACGGCTATTTCGCAGCGCCCAAGTCGCTGCTGCTCTGGCGCTCGCAGTCGCA
>PSPB01000005.1 GCA_003193815.1 Methanobacteriota archaeon | reverse complement strand
TTTCGAGCGCGCGTTCCCGACGACGCTACGCCCGCAGGGCAAGGAAATTGTCCGCACCTGGCTCTACTACACACTGCTCAAGAGCGCGCTGTTGCTCGACAAGCCGGGCTTCGCCAACGTCTGGATTGACGGACTGGGGATGGACCCGTGGGGGCGCAAGATGTCCAAGTCGCTCGGCAACGGCATCGACGCAGAGTCGGTGCTCGAGTGCGGCGCTGGCGGCCGCACCGGCTCGTGGAAAATCCGCGGCCCGGGCGGCAAGCAGGTGACGCTGCGCGCCAACAAGGTCGGCTCCGAGTGCTTCCGGCTCTGGAAGGCGTGCGACGCGCAGGTGGGCGACGATTTCCAGATTAACCCGGAGGAAATCGAAGCCAAGTATTTCGGCGTGCTCACCAAGATTTTCAACGTTGCGCGTTTCGCGTCGCAGTTCCCCGTCCCCGACATGGAACAGCATCCCGAGCTGGCGCCCGAGGACCGCTGGCTGCTGGCCGAGTTTTCGGCGGTGCTCGACACGGTCGAGCGCGGCTATCGCGCCATCGATATATTCCGCGGCGGGCAGGCGCTGAAGCGTTTTGGGACCGGGCTCTTCCCGGGCCACTGGCTTGAGATGGCCAAGCAGCGACTCTACGATGGCGACGCGTCGGCGACATGGACGCTGCACCGCGTGCTCCACGACCTGCTGGTGATGCTCTCGCCCATTTGCCCCTTCTTTCTTCTGCCACTTCCTGTCGGAGACGCTCTACGGCCGCAGCGCGGTCGAGCAGCGCGAGTTCCCCGCGCCGCCGCTGGCGGAGCTCGCCGCCGGAGCCCCGCAAGGCGACCGACTGCGCGCGCTCACGGCAGCGCTGGTCGAGTTCAACTCGGCGACCTGGAAAGCGAAGAAGGACGCCGGGCTTTCGCTCGCGGCCGAAATCGACGGCATCGCCGTGCCGGAAGCGCTGATGGAGTTCGGCGACGCGCTCCGCGCGATGCATAAGCTAGGATAATTCCCCCGACGACCACTATTTAAATTCGCGCAGCGCGTTCGCGACATCCATCGCTTGCCGCGTCGCGGCGACATCGTGCACCCGCACGATGTCGGCTCCGGTGAGTGCACCGGCGGTTGCTGCGGCGAGCGAGCCTGGCAGCCGCAGCTCCGGCGCGGCGCCCGAAAGCGCTTCGAGCCATGACTTGCGGCTCGCGCCGAGCAGCACGCCGCCCGTGATGGCGCGGAACTCAGCGAGCCACGCCATCAGTGCCAGGTTGTGCTCGAGTGTTTTGCCAAAGCCGATGCCGGGGTCGACGATGAGCTGCTCGCGCGCGACGCCCGCCGCTTCCGCCGCGGCGACGCGCTCCGCCAGCCATGCCTTCACGTTGCCGACGATATCGTTGTAGTCGGGGTCGCGCTGCATCGTCTCCGGCGTGCCCTGCATGTGCATCACCACCGCCGGCACCCCGAGATCAGCAACCGTGGCGATCATTTCGGGGTCGCGCAGCCCGCCAACGTCGTTGATGAGCGCGGCGCCCGCCGCGACCGCGGCGCGTGCGATTGCTGGCTTGCGCGAGTCAATCGAGACCGGGATTTCCAGTTCGGCGGCGAGCGCCGCGATGACCGGTACGACTCGCTCGTGTTCCTCCGCTTCCGGGACGCTTGGCGCGCCGGGGCGAGTTGATTCGCCGCCGACGTCGATAATATCCGCTCCGTGGGCGGCCATCTCGCGTCCGCGCGCGATGGCCGCCTCCGTGGCGCCGTAGCGTCCGCCGTCGTAGAACGAGTCAGGCGTGACGTTGAGGATGCCCATCACGTGGCAGCGTCCGTCCAGCTCGAGGCTGCCGATGCGCATCTATTCGCGCAGGATGAACTGCGACTGGCAGATGGGGCAGCCGACCTGGATTGGCCGCTGCGGCGTGTGGACCGCAATCGTGCTCTGGCACGAAGGGCACGCCAGTTCGAGTGGCCCCGAGACGTCGTCGAACTCTTCGTCACCACCGCCGCCGCCGCGCAGCCGTCCCACGGCCATCGCGCCGCCAGCGACAAGCACGGTGCCGAGCAGCACCAGCCCCAGTAGCTTCATCAGGTCGAGCCCCTCCTCCTCGCCGCCGTTGGTGATCGCGGCCGCCTTGACCACAATTTGCACAGTCGTGGAGGTTTCGCCCCCCCGTTCGTCGGTCACGGTCAGCGTCGCGGTGTAGGTGCTGGCGGTGCTGAAGTATTTGGTAAAGCTGCGCGAATAGCGGTCGTTTAGCAGGTTGAACTGGACGCCGCGGCTGTCGACGACCCGCCAGTCGTATTCAAGCGCGGAATCGTCGCCGTCCGGGTCGACCGAATCGGCCGCCGAGAAGCTGACTCCTTCGCCCGCGCTGGCCGAAATCTGCGTGTCGGACCAGGTGCCGACCCCCTCGAAGAAGATGCCAACCAGCGCGACCGCTGTCGGCAGCACATTGTCGGGGCGCAGCACGGTGACCATCACCGCCAATGACCAGCTGCTCTGCAGCATCGATTCGTCGCCTGCGGCGCGCGGCAGTTCGCGCACCATCACCTGCGCCATGTAGTTGGTCTGGTCGCTGCTGGCGGGCAGGGAGTAGTTGTAACCGTCACCCGTAAGCTGACTGTCGCGGTATTCCATCAGCCGCCCCGCCGAGAGCGCGAAGACGCGGATGATGCCCGAGTCGTCGCGCAGCGGCTGCTCGCCGGCGCCCTCGAGCAGGTTGCCCTGGCTGTCAAACAGCGCGTTGCGATAGAGCCGCACGGTCTCGCCCTCCTCGACCCAGTCAGAATAGACGCCGTCGCCCAGGTTGAAGCGGAACTCAAGGTCAGCGCGGTCGTCTGGGTCATTCGAAGCGGAGGCGTCGAAGGTGACGTAGTCGCCCAGCGTGACCGAGGTGGTGTTGGCGGCGAGCATCGCGACCGGTGCCGAGTTGCTCTTGACCGTCAGCGTCAGCACCAGCTGCTGCGACTCCTTGCCGCGCTCGTCGCGCACCTGTATCCGTACCTCCTTGACGCCCGGCTCGGTGAATTCCAGGTCGCGCGTGTAGTCGAACATCCATGACGACCAGGTGCCGTCATAGTAGCGGTATTCCATTGTCGCGCCGCTGCCGTAGTCGCGGTCGGCCTGCCCCTCCGTTGTTTCGTTGTCGTACGAGTCGCCGCCATCGACGCGGACCGGTTCTTCGACCCACACCGTGGTCAGGTCGAGGAAGGCGCTGACCACCGGCGCGTCGTTGGGGATTTCCTCGATTTCGACCGTCGTGTAGTCCTTGTTATTGGAAAAGCGAGTCTCCTGCCGCGGGCTCTGGATATCCTCCGCCTTGGCGTAGAGCTCGTGGTAGCCGGGAGTCGTCTGCTGGCTGCTCCAGAACACCTCGAACATCGCCTCGCCGCCCGCCGGGATGGTGCGGCAGCCGTCGCGCTGGTCGGGCTCGCCCGACTGGCAGCTGTACTCGGTAATCTTGCTACCGCCGCTGTCGGGGTCGCCGTCGTAAATCTTGACCCGCCAGTCGCTGATGGCAGCGCCGCCGTAGTTGTGCAACGTGATGTTGACCGTCAGGTCATCATCCTCGGTCGGCTCCGCAGGCGTAACGAGAATGTCGCCGCTCTCGATGGCGAGGTCAGGGTTATTGGTCTGCCCTTCGGCGGTGAATATCCACAGGTAGGCGGTGCTCCCGACCACCAGTTCGTTGGCCCCTTCACCGTCGAGGTTCGCCATGCGGATATTGCCGTAGTGGCCGGTCTGCCCCGAAAGAGCGCTGGTCTTGGCCTCGAAGTCCTTGGTCTCCCCGTCGTAGGTGAAGAGCTCGCCGCCGCTGGTGCCGTAAATCAGCTCGACCACCCCGTCGTTGTCGAAGTCCGCCCCGAGGACACCCCAGAGTGAACTGGTGTCGACTTCCTTCTCCCACTCCTTAGCGTGGTTCGACCCGCGGTAGACCTGGATGAGCGGCTTCTTCTGGTTGCTTTCCTTGCCGGTTCCGACGATAATCTCAGTAGCGTCGTCGCCGTCGAGGTCGGCAATCGCAATCCCGTAGGCGTCGACCCGCCCGGTGTCGATGGTCGAGCCATCCTGCACGTAGTCGGAGCCGCTGCGATGGTATGCCAGCACTTCACCGCTGCGGGTGCCGATTACAAACTCGGCCCCCCCATCGTCATCGGCATCGCCCGCGGCGATACCGCGCACCGGGTCGTCCAGTTCGCCGCCGTCGCCTTCCTCGTCATAGCTGGAGCCATCGAAGCCGAAAACAATCAGCCGCCCGAAGTGGTCGGGGGGTGGCGGGTTGGAGCCAGCGTAAACCAGAGTGTAGCCGGTCACGACGCCGATTTCGGGGTAGTTCGAGCCATCCAGCTCGGCGACCGCGACGCCGAGCGCGGCGTCGATATTGCCGCTCTTGAACGCCTGCGTGAAGCTGCTGCCGCTGCGGTCGAAGACGTAGAGGTGACCGTCGGCCCCCTCGCCGCTGTCGGCCAGCCGATCCTCGCCCGGATTGCCGGTCGAAATCACGATTTCGTTATCAGAATCATCATCAAGGTTAGCCACCTGAATTCCCATTGGCAGCTCGTCCAGTACCGGGCTGACCCAGTCGACCGCGTGGGTGACGCCGTCGAAGGCGTATACCCTGCGAGCGCCGCATCCGACTAGGATTTCTATCGCTGGGTCGGAATCGATGTTGCCGACGCCGATGCCATACGTGTTACCGCCCGGGAGCGAGTAGAGTGTGCTGCCGCCGTTATTGTCACTGGTCGAGTCCCACGCCAGCGTGTGGCTCGAGGAAGAGGTGACTTCCCACGCCACCAGGATTCCCGCGTCGCCACCATGCACAATCCAAGGATTGTCGTGCGTCAGCGAAATCGCGACGCCGGCACCGGTGTTCATCACCTGCCCCGAATTCCACTCCTGATAGGTTGTGAGCGAAGTGCCGCTCAGCCCGAGGATGTAGACATTGCCGCTGCCGTCGGTCACCACCAGCTCGTTGCGGTCCGACCCGAACAGGTCGGCCGCCGCCAGCCCGTAGCCGGAATTGATTCCGGTTTCGTCGGCCTGCTCGTCCCGGTCGCCGTCGACAAAGACCGAGAGCTTCGACTGCTGCGCCACAATAAGCTCATCGATGCCGTTGCCGTTGAGGTCGGCCGCCAGCATCCCGTAGACCAGGGAGTCAGTGTTGTCGTTGCCATCCATGTCCTTCTTCCACTGCAACTCCTGGGTTTCACCGTCGAAGATACCGACCCAGCCCTGCTTCGAGCCGACCGCGATCTCGAGTGCGGGGTCGGAGTCGAACTGCCCCATCGCGACGCCCCAGACGTTCTCGGTGTTCTTGTTGAAGGCCGAAGAGCCGGAGAGGTCGAGATACCACTCTGCCTCGTCGAAGGTAACGTCGCGGCCGACGTAAATCTCGGGGGTATCAACGTCGACGACCCACAGGTAGCCGCGGTCGGCGCCCATCGCCAGCTCCGCCCGCCCATCGCCGTCAAGGTCGCCCAGCGCGAGCCCGTAAGGCCACCCCTCGGTCCACTCGGTGTGCGACCAGGAGATGCCGGAGGACCAGTTGGCCTCTGCCTTGAGGGTGCTACCGTCGATGATGCGCACCTTGCCGGCGTCGCCGTTCCAGTTGTAGCCGACCGCAATCTCGAGCGCGTCGTCGTCATCGAGCTGCGCGATGTCCATCCCTTTCACCGAGCCACCGAGGTCGACGCTGTGGAAGCCCTCCTCCCACGCGTTGAGCGAGCCGTTCCAGTCGAGCATGTGCAGGTAGCCCTGCGCGTTGCCGACCAGGATTTCGTCCTCGCCGTCGGCGTCAATGTCGGCGACGCGAATCGAATTCAGCGAGCCGAGCCCGTTACCGAGGCCGGCGCGCCACGCTTCGCTCAGGTAGCCCCGGTCAGTGTCGGACCGCGCGTCGTTAGCCCCTTGCGCTACCGGAAACGCCGGCAGCAGCATCAGGACCAGCAGGAGCGCCATGAAGCGTTGCATACGTCGCCCGCACCGCTCCGGATATTTGTAGCTTACCGCTCCGCCATGGTCTTTTGTGGTTCAATCCTTGGACAATCGCGCCTGCAGCGCCGCGCGCAGCCCGCTCTCGTCCAGCCCGTCGGTCGTGATTCCGAGCCGCTCCGCCGCCGCGCGCAGCTGCTCCTCCTCGCCGCGCGCGCCCGGCGCGCCAAGCGGGAAAGCGCGGTAGCCACGGAATTCTCGCCAGGCGACGCCCAAGCTGCGCGCCACCTCGGCGAGTCGCTGCGGGCCGAGCAGCAGCCATGCCAGCAGGCCGATGACCAGCAGCTCGAGCAGTCCGGGGCCGTTCACGGGGCGCCGAGTGCCTGCTCCAGAAAAGCGCGTCGCTCCGCCTGCGTCGCAGCGCTGATACCGAAATATTCGTCGAACGCCTCGGTTACGGAGAGCGCGAAGCTACGACCGCTCCGCTCGCGCTCGAGCATTCCCAGCTCGAGCAGCTCGCCAACGTGTTCGTAGACCCGGTCTCCCATGCGGCGCTTGAGCTCCGATTGCAGCATCGGCTGCTCGTGTGCCACCAGTGCCAGCGTCCGCAGCAGGTGGCCGGGGATTTCCTGCGGTGCCAGCCGGCGTCCATACTCGATGGCGTCGCGGCGCAACTGCAGCACATACTTGGGACCAAGCTGCATAATCTCCAGCGCGCCTTCACGGTCGCGGCAGGCGTCGACCAGCTCCTGCAGCGCCGTTTCCGCCGTCCGGCGGGAGAGCCCGGTCGCTTCGGCGACTTCCTGCGGCGTCAGCGGCCGGCCAGCGGAGAAGAGCGCCGCCTCTGCCGCGACGGCGCTCAGCCCGCCACCTCCCGGTTGCGGATGTAAATTGAGTGGCTGAGCAGGTCCTTCTGCTGGATTTCAATGCGTCCTTCGCGCGCCAGGAAGAGCGAGCCGACGAAGGTGCGCACGACGCTGGAACGCTCGGGAGCGTCAACCAGCTGGCCGAGCGGAATCGGCTTACCATTCAGCACGTTGATTTTCTGCCACACCTGCTCCTTGTAGAGCGTCGGATCATCGGTGTGGATTTTATCGCCCAGATGACTGGCATGGTCGTCCAGCATAGTCTTCCGCTCCTCGCGCAGCTGCTTGCGCCGCGACATTCGCGCGCGATGTTCCAGCTCGACCTGCCGTGCCTCTTCCAGCGCGCCCACCAGCTCCATCAGTGTCACCCGCCGCTCGCCACGGAAACGGAGTGCCTCCTCCAGCGGCGGCTCGGCGACCATCTCGAGCCGCTCGGCGTAAGTCGGTTCCCAGCCGAAGTCGAATGGCTCCCACTCTGCCTGCGGCTCGGGGAGCGGCTCGCTTGCCACGACCGCACCCGCCGAGCGCAGCCGTAGCACATCCCAAGCCCAGCCCAGGATGGCGCCCGCGAGCGGAAAATCGAGAGCGTCGGCGCGCAGCGCATGCTGCTGGTATTCCTGAAGCACAAATCCGAGGTCGAGCTGCCACGGGTCCAGTTCGTGCTCGCGCACCAGCTGGAACAGCACCGCGATGCTGCGCGCCAGCGGGTCCTCGATGGCGGTGATTTCAGCCCCCGCCTCGGAAGCCTGCGCTAGGCCGAGATAGCCGTCGACCCGCTCCGTATCGCTTCCCACGATGGCCTTGTGGAACAGCAGGTGGTTCTCGACCAGGCTCACGCCGCCACCTCCTCGGTGGGCAGCGAAGCGATGAAGCTGTCGACATCGTGAATCTGGTGCAGGTGCGAAACACCATCGTCGGCCATGAAGACGCCAATCACGTGTGCTGCCTCGCGCAGCGCGGCGTGATGCAGGCTCACGACGAGGAACTGCGCCACCGCCGACTGCAGCGCAATCGCGCGGCCGATGTGCTCGGTGTTGACGCCGTCCAGGTTCTGGTCCGGCTCGTCGAGCAGGTAGAACGGACTCGGGTCGTAGCGCTGGATGGCGAAGATGAACGCCATGCTGACGAGCGATTTCTCGCCGCCGGAAAGCGCCTCGACCGGGAAGAGCCGCTTGCGTGGCATGCGTGCCTTGATTGAGACGCCGCCGTCGAAGACGGTTTCCGGCTTCTCCAGCTCCAGCCACGCCTTGCCGCCGCCGGTAAGCTCGGTGAAAGTGGACTGGAAGTTCTCGTTGATATGTTTATAAACTTCGCTGAAGCGCTCAAGCTTGCGCGCCGATATCTTGGCTTCGAGCGCCTCGAGCCGCCTCACCTCCCGCCGCAGCTGCTTGCGGTCCTCGCGGATGCGCGCCAGCCGCTCCTCCTCCTGCCGGTAGTGCTCGAGCGAAAGCATGTTGACGTTGCCGAGCCGCCCGCGCTGCCCCTCGAGCGTCTCGCGCTGCGCCTCCAGCTGCTCGCTGCCGCCGACCTTCGGAGGCTGCTCCGCCTTTTCGGGCAGCCGCTGCCGTGCCTCGACCAGCTTCGGCTCGCGGGTCGCGACCTCAATCTTCAGTTCATCCGTAGCGTGCCGCCGCCCGCGCCCGAACTCCTCGCGCTGTGCCAGCGTCGTGCGCGCCTCGGCCAGCTCGTCGCGCAGCCGGTCGCGCTGGTCGCGCAATTCCTTGAGCTCGCGGAATTTGGTGTCTTCCTCGGCCTTCAGTGCCTTGACTTCGCGCGCCAGTTTGCGCGCCGTTTCGCGTTCGTCGCGCCGCAGCGTCTGCTGCTCCTTCTGCTCCGCCAAGTTCTGCTCCAGTTCGCTTGCCAGTCGCTGCTCCTCGCCTGCGGCGGGTTCCTCGGCCGCCTCGAAACGCGCCACGCTGGCGCGCGCCTCCGAGAGGCTTTCGCGCTGCTGCCCGAGCGCCGACTGGAGCTGCGCTAGCCGCTCGGCCGCCACACCCCCGGTCAGCTCCTGCAACGCAGTCGCCGCCTGCTCCACGCTCCCGGCGTGGTCGGTAATCGTAATTTGCAGCTCGGCCAGCGCCGCTTCGCGCTCGCCCAGTTCGCCCTCGAGCGCCGTCAGCGCACCCTGTCGCGTCTCGAACGACTGCTGCGCCTGTAGCAGCCCGTCGGCCGACTTGGTCGCCTGTTCGTCGAAATCGGTCACGCGCGTCTGGGTGGTCGAGCACTCGCTCTCGAGCGCTGCCTTCGCCTGCGCCACTTCCGCCAGTTCCTCGCGTAACTCCAGTACCGCGGCGCTCGCCTCGAGCTTGCGCGCCTCGGCGCTGCCGAGGCGCACCATCAGCTCGTCAAGGTTGTCGCGGGTGCCGGTCCCGAAGTGGATTCCCGAGCGGGGCGGTGAGCCGCCCACCATCGCGCCGCCCGCCTCGAGCAGTTCGCCTGCCAGCGTGACCATGCGCCCCCTGCCGAGGTAGCTGCGCGCCTCGTCGAGGCTGCGCATAATGACTGTGTCGCCGAAGACGTTGCCGAAGGCGTCCGCGTAGCGCGGGTCGAACCGCACCAGCTCCTGCGCGAAGTTGACTGCGCCGGACTGCTTCACCAGCAGCAGCGCGTTGGCGCCGGGGCGATACCGGCGCAGCCGGTTGAGCGGCAGGAAGCGCGCCCGCCCCAGCTTGCGCTGCTTCAGGAACGCAATAGCCTCCGCCGCAACCGAGTCATCCCTGACGACGACCGACTGCATCCGCGCGCCCGCCGCTACCTCGAGCGCCAGCGCATGCTCCTCGTCCACCTGCCCCAGCTCTGCAATCGTCCCGACGATGCCGTCCAGCTCGCCCGTATCGCGCGCCGCGAGAACCGACTGCACCGCGCGCGCGTAGCCGCCGATTTCATCGCGGGCGCGCGTAGCCGCTTCTTCGGCCGCCAGCGCCAGCGCCGCCTCGCGCAGCTCGCTCTCACTGCGTTCCAGCCGGTCGGCCACCAGCGCCAGCTCACTCACAAGCTTACCGTGCTTGGCGGTGACCTTGCGCAGGTTATCGGCCGCCGATTTGCGCCCGAGTTCGAGGTCCTGCAGCTGGAAATCGGCGTCAGCCGAATCCTCCCGCGCTGCTTTCAGCAATTGCTCCGACCGTTCCAGCTGCTCACGCGCCAGCTGGAGCTGTCGCTCGAGCTGCTCGCGCTCGCCCTCGAGCCGGTGCCGCTGCATTTCCAGCTCACCCGCCGCCTGCCTCAGCGCATCGAGGGCGTCGCGCTGGCCAGAGATTTCCTGCGAACCGTCGGCAGCCGAAGCCTCGAGCCGCGCCAGCTCGCTGGCGGCGGTTGTGACTTGCGCTTCCAGCTCGCCGGCGCCCGTCCGAGCCTCATCGAGGGCGTTGCGCAGCTCTTTCAGCTCCGCCATGGCAACCTTGCGCGCATCGCCCAGCTGGCGGCGCGATGCCTCCAGCTCCACAAGCCGCGCGCCAGCCGATTCGGAGTCGCTCTGTGCCAGCGCCTGTTCGACGCGCGTTTTGTCCAGCTGCTCCTGCAATTCGCGCGCGCGGTCGCCGCCCGCGTCGGAAATTTCCTCTTCGACCTTTTTATAATCGTCTTCGAAAACCCCAATCGCGGTTTGCCGCTCTTCTAGCTCTCCCACGAGCTCTTCCAGCTCTTTTTCGTGGCGCACAATCAGTCCGCGTCGCGACTCCAGCTCCGCCTCTAGGTCGAGCACACGGCGCCACTTGCGCTGCAGCGCGTTTTCCTGCAATTGCTGCAGGATGGCCTCAAGCCGTTCGGCATCACGCTTCTCGCGCTCGAGCTGTCGCAGCAGCCGCTGCGCTTCGCGCATGCGTTCGTCGAGCAGCGTCAGGTCGGCGCCAACATGCTCACGCGCCGAGCGGGTCTTGCGCAACCGCTGGTCGTACGCGGTTATGCCGGCGACGTCCTCCAGCTTGCGCCGGCGCTCGGTGCCCGACATCAGCGAGGTCTGCATGACGTCGCCCTGCTGGATGATGTTGTAGCCGGTCGCGTAAAGTCCGGCGCGCGAGAAGAGCGCTTCGAACTCCCCTGCCGAGGAGGTGTCGCCGTTGAGCCGGTAGTAAGTGGCAGGCTTCCCCCCGCGCAGCCGCACGCCCTTGGTGAATCGCACCAGGTCGCTCTCGATGGAGAGGAAACGGTCGCTGTTGTCGAAGACCATGCTGACGCGACAGTGCTTCGCCGTGCTGCGCGATTTCTTGCCTTCCTGATAGCCGAAAATCAGCTGGTTCAGCCGCCGCGCACGCAGCAGTTTGGTCGAGCGCGAGCCGAGGATGAACAGGATCGCGTCGGTGATGTTGCTCTTGCCCGAGCCGTTGGGGCCGGTGATGCAGGTGAAGCCGGGGCCGAAGGGGACGGTAACGTGGCCTTTGAAGGATTTAAAGTTCTCGAACTCAAGTTCGAGAAGTTGCAATCAGAAAGCCTCCAGGTGTGCCTGGCGCGGTTCAGTCTTCAGTGCCGCGAGCTCGCCCCTGACACCAGAACGGTGGTGCTGCCGGTACGCTTTCCAGAATCCGCTGATGAGCCGGCCGCGGTCGCCGCGGTCGCCTGCCACTAGCGCCGAGAGGTAGCGCGAACGGTCTTCCCGCTGCCACATGGGCGCGGGCAGCCCCGCGCGCACGAGCATCCCCTCGAGCAGCAGTCGCGCCACGAGGCCGTTGCCAGCCTCGAAAGGCCGCAGCTGCAGGAAGCGGTGGTGGAACAGCGTCGCGCGCTCGAACGAGTGTAGCGGCGACGGATCGTGCCACCACTCGAGCAACGCGTCGAGTTCATCCTCAATCAGCACCGGCGGTGGCGGGACGAAGGCCGAGCCGGGGAGACTGGCACTGTCCTGCCGCAGGTGGCCGCCGTCGCCCTGCCCCTCGCGCACTTCGAGGTGCAGCTTGAGGATGGCGCGCCGGTCGAGCCGCGCGACACGTTCACCCACCTCGCGGTGGAGTCGCCGCAGCGCGAGCACTTCGAGCACGCGCGACAGCGGGATTCCCGTGGGCGCGCGGTCGTGCAGCAGTATCGCCTCGGTCTGCTCGCGCGCCAGAGGTTCGGAGGTGAGCATCAGGTTGCCGTGCACTGCCGCCAACTCCGACTGCTCTGCTTCGCGTTCGCGCGCCTTGCGGTCCTGTTGCAGACGGTTCAGCGCGCGCCGCAGGAATTTCAGGCGCTCAAGCCCTTTCAGTGCTTTCGTGTCGAGATAGGGAGTGCGAAACATCTCGGCCGACGCCTTCGCCATTCGCTCGACCGCGGCGAGCTCCAGCTCGGGCCCGTGGATGGCTTTGAGCCGCTCCAGTTCCCGCTCGCTGGGCTCCTCGGAACCGAGGTAATGCTGCACTTTCTCGACGCGTCCGTTGAACTTGAACGACTTGACGAGATACCAGTACTGCTGCCCGCGAGTGGTCTTAGGTGTAAGATAGACCATAAGCCCGGTGCCATTGGTTCCACCTTTTAAAGTTTTTGGATTAGGGTAGCTAGTGGAAAATCAGCTTGCTGTACCACCTTCCACAGGAAACTGAGGGGTGGTGGAACAGCCCCCTGTCGACGAGCGGCCGGCAGGTTTTTGGCGCGCCGCACAGTCGAGCCGTGATGCGAATCCTCTTCGTCTGCACTGGAAATGCCGCGCGTTCGCAAATGGCCGAGGGATGGGCGCGCCACCTGGCGCCCGCGGTCGCGGTGGAGAGCGCTGGCACCCGGCCGGCTGGCCTTTCGCACCACGCTGTGGCTGCGATGGCGGAAGCGGGCGCCGACATCTCCGTACAGCGCTCGAAACTGCTCTCCGCGACAGCGTGGCGCGACGCCGATATCGCCGTCACCCTCTGTGGCTCCGCGCGCGAGGAGTGCGTCGCGCAGCCATGGTCGCCGGCGACGCAGCGTGAGCACTGGCCGATAGCGGACCCGGTAGCGGCGCCCGCGGGAGACGACCCGCTGGCGCCGTTCCGCACAGCGCGCGACGAGATTCGGGCGCGGGTGGAGGCGTTGCTCGCCACTGTAGAAAATAAGTAAACTATATAGATTATATAGGAAATATTTATTTAACCCCTCAACCAGCACCGGCCAATGTTTGGACTAGAATTGATGATACTGCTCGCCATTGCGGTAGCGGCGTACATGGCGTGGAACATCGGCGCCAACGACGTCGCCAACGCCATGGGTACCAGCGTCGGGAGTGGGGCTTTGACGCTGCGCAACGCCATCATCATCGCGGCGGTCTTCGAGTTCTGCGGCGCCTTCTTCGCCGGCGACGCAGTCACCGACACGGTGCGCAAGGGAGTGCTGGTTATTTCCGAGGAGGAGATGGCCAGCCTCTCCAGCGAGTTGCAGTATGGCTTCATCGCCGCCATGCTGGCGGCTGCGCTCTGGATTACGGTCGCCACGCGCTACGGGCTGCCGGTCTCGACGACGCACAGCATCCTCGGTGGCATCATCGGTTTCGGCCTCTTCATCGACCCTTCACTGGTCGATTTCCACAAAGTCGGCCAGATAGTCCTGAGCTGGGTAATTTCCCCGCTGCTGGGCGGAGTGCTGGCTTACGGGACTTTCACGGTCATTCGCATGACCATCATGGAGTCCGATGACCCTATCCAGCGCTCCCGCTGGATGGCGCCAATACTCGCCTTCCCGACCTTTTTCGTACT
>PSPB01000093.1 GCA_003193815.1 Methanobacteriota archaeon | reverse complement strand
TTCCCGACGGTGCAGTTCTGGACCGCCTGCTCGGTGCGCTGTAGCCATATGGCGCGCATCACGCTCGAGAAAATCCTGCCGGTGCTCGAGGCAATCGACGTCGGCGGCGATTTGCAGCAGTGGGAGGTCGAGCTGCCGCCCGCAATCATCGAGGCGGCCGCGGCGCCCATCCAACGCATGATGGAACTGAGCGCCGCATCCTGAAAGAGGATTAACGGCGCCGGCGCGCTGCCCAGGCGAGCGCCGGCACCGCCAACGCAAGCGGGAAGCCCGGGAGGCCAAGGAAGCCGCTGTCGTCGCCCCCACCGAGGGAGCTTGAGACAATAATGAGCGTCACCAGCGGGTCGTTCATGGTGCCATTGGTGTTGTTGCCGCCGCTACCCATGTGGTCGAACTGGGTGTAGTGCAGCATCACCTTCAGCTCCTCGCCGGTTACGCCCTGCCAGGTGATGACCGTGCCGGTGACGACGGTGCCGTTGGCCATGGTATGTTCAGCACCCTCCGATACCGACGCCTGGTCGTTGTCAGCCATGTAACTATCCATCCCCATCAGCATCACGTAGTTGCCCTCCAAGTTGTTTTTCCAGTCGACCGCCCACGCCTCGGTGAACTCGATAGCGACGGCCCCGCCACTTATTCGTGCGTCGAAGAAGGTGAGTGGAGTGGTGGTAGTGGAGTAGCCCGAGTCGTAGGTGACATTATCGTGATATATGGTAATGTCTTCCCAGCCTTCATAAGTTAAATCGACGCTGAAGATATCGCCGGCCACAAGCAACAGCTCAACATTTAGTGAATAGGTTTCCTCTCCCACTTCTGGATGGTCATCCTGGCAGTCAACAGTCTGCTCGCTGACCGACTGGTCGTTCACCTTGACATCGAATGTCCATTCGCAGTTGTTGCCGCTACCGTCTTCTTCCTCATACCATATATTGGCCGTACTGACTGTAATGTTCTGTTCATAGGCCACCTCACCGGAAACCCATTCACCAACGTGGACTGGATTACGACCAATAAGAATTCCACCGATATCCCAGTCGACATCAGCTTGGACGTTCTTCTTCGCTTCAACTTCATCAGGTAGTTTGGACTGTGGCGAGAGGGAGTTATCTTCCTTCATGTTGAAATGCAGCGCCAACTCTGGTCCGAAGGGTTCAGTCTCTACCGCACTTGCAGGAAGGGAAGTGCCAGCAGCAGCGCTCCGGCGAAAAGCATAGCAATAGCTGGAATGAAGATTCGGGTCAAGGGGCGGCGCCAGCCCTCTAGCGTTAATAAGGTTACTATCGGCGCCGTGAGGCGAAGGCGAAAGCCGGAATCGCCAATAGCAGCGGGAAGCCCGGGAGGCCGAGGAATCCCTCACCGTCGCCATCGAGGCCACCGCTCGCGGCAACAATGCCAAGCGTAACAATCGGTCCATCGCCGGTGCCGTTGGCCATGTGGTCAAACTGGGTGTAATGCAGCATCACATTCAGGTCCTTGCCAGTTACGCCATCCCAGGTGATAACCGTGCCAGTGGCGACGGTACCGTTGGCCATCTCGTGCTCGGTACCCTGGGAAACAGACGCCTTGTTGTTGTCGGCCATGTAACCATCCATCCCCATCATCATGACGTAATTGCCCCTCAGGTTAATCTTCCAGTCGACTGGCCACGCCTCGGCAAATTCGATTGAGACCGTATTACCGCTGATACTCGCCTTGAAGACCGAGAGCGGCGTGGACGTCACCTTGAAGCCGGTATCGTAAGTGATATTGTCATGGTAAATGTCTGCATCTTCCCACCCTTCATACCAGACCTCAAAACCGAAATCATCGCCCTTGACCAGGTCGTAGGACCAGCCCAGGCTCCAGGTCTCCCGCTCCAGGTTGTCGCCGTTGCTGCTGCAGGTAACAACGCTTTCATCAATATCCCCGCCATTCACCCTGAACTTGAAAGTCCATTCACAGTCCGCCTCGTAGTCAGGGTCCTTCCCTTTCCACCAGACGATAGCCTGGTCGACTGAAATAGACTGGTCGTAGGCCACCTCATCGGTAGTCCACTCGCCAACTTTGGTTGCCTCGCGGTTGGACCGGAAGAAAATTCCCTGGTCGTATTCAGCCCGCCCAGTCGAATGTGCCTCTGTTTCATCAGGCAGCTTGTTCTGTGGGGAGAGGGTAGCTCCGTCCTCCTTCCAGATGAAACCCAGCGCAAGGTCGGGCGAGAAGGATTCCTCCTCCTCCGCACCAGCTGGCGCCATCAGGAAGCCCACGGCCAGCATGAATGCCACTGCTGAAGCGATGATACGACTCAAGGAACCGCACCTGCCCGCTCGCGTTAATAAGGTTACGACGGGCTAGATTCGTTCACTCGTCTTCCGGCTCCGCCGGTGCCAGTTCCTCGAGCCGCTGTTCGGCGTTCGCGAGCATTTCGCGGCAGCGCTCGGCGAGCGCGCTGCCCTGCTCGAACAGCTCCATCGCCTCTTCCAGCTCGACCTCGCCCGACTCGAGTTGCCCTAGCAGCGCCTCGAGCCGCTGCAGCGCCTGCGAGAAGTTCAGCTCCGCGTCTTCGTCACCTGGCATTCCATGCCCCCCTTGCCGAGCGTAATATCAATTTCGCTGCCGACCGGCGCCGGCGTCCGCAGTACACTTCCGCCTTGCTGCACGATAGCGTAGCCGCGCCCCAGCACTGCGGTCGGGTCAAGCCCCGCGAGCATCGCGCCTGCCTTCGCGAGCCGCTCGGTCTGCGCGCCCAGCAGCGTGCGCAGCCCGCGCTGTAACTGCGCCGTCGCGCTGTCAAGCCGCTGCACCCCTTCGCGCAGCCGCTTGCGCGGGTGCGACAGCGTCAGCCGGTGCTGCAGCGCGTCGAGCGCCGCTCCCTCGCGCTCAACGCGCCGCCCCGCCAGCGCCGCCAGTTGCTGCAGCGCCCCGGCGAAGCGCGCGTCAACCTCGCGCCAGTCGGGCAGCGCCAGCTCGGCGGCGTTGCTGGGCGTGGCGGCGCGCAAATCCGCGACGAAGTCGACAACCGTCGTATCTATTTCGTGGCCGACGCCGGTCACGACCGGCGTTGCGCAGCCGAAGACCGCGCGAACGACCGGCTCGGCGTTGAAGCCGTCCAGGTCTTCCGGCGAGCCGCCGCCGCGCGCCAGTATCAGCAGCTCCGCGCCAAGGCCATCAGCGCGCTCCAGCGCCGCGACCAGCGCCGCGGGCGCGCCGGCGCCCTGCACCAGCGCCGGAATGATGCTGACGCGCGCCAGCGGCCAGCGCTGGCGCGCGACTTTCAGGACGTCGTTGAGCGCGGCCGAGCCGGCGCCGGTGACCAACGCGATGTGCAGCGGAAACCGTGGTAATTCTTTTTTATACTGGTCGTCGAAAAGCCCCTCGCTGCGCAGCTTGCGCTTCAGTGCCTCGATAGCGGCGGCGCGGTCACCCGCACCAGAAGGGCGCAGCCCGCGCACAGTGAGCTGGTATTGCGACCGCGCGCCGTAGGTCGAGAGCGACCCGCGCGCGATGACCTGCTGCCCCTCCTCTGGCTGCGTCGCGAAGCTTCCCTGGCTGTTGGCCCACGCGACGCACGACAGGCTGCTCTGGCCGTCGCTGAGCGTGAAGTAGAGATGCCCTGACGCCGCCTTGTAGGGCTTGATAACTTCGCCCTCGACGCGGATATCGCGGAACTCGGCGACGCCCTCGACCGCCTGCTTGACCCGCTGGCTCAGCTGTTGCAGCGTCCAGACCGGTGCGAACACTCCACCCGAGCAGTGCAGGGTGATAAGGTTAAGCGGCCGGCCGCTGGCGGGACATGGACGAGTTCAGCGTCAGCCGCGAGCGCATTGAGCGCTACCTGGCGCTGACAGACGAAGCGCTGGCGAAGGTCGAGATTCCCGCCGCGGCCGGCGATGACGCGCGCGCGCAGGCCGAAGATATGCTCGGGATGGCGCGCGCCTACCACTCCGACGCGCAGCACTTCCTAACCTCCGGCCAGGGCGACGACGCGTTCGCCGCCGTCAACTACGCGCACGGCTGGCTCGATGCCGGCGTCCGCCTCGGTTTGCTCGACGGCAAGGGCGACTGGCGGCTGTTTACCACGGACTGAA
>PSPB01000004.1 GCA_003193815.1 Methanobacteriota archaeon | reverse complement strand
CCGAGGATAATCGGTTTTTCCCTCCAGGACTGGACGTTGACCACGAACTCGACATCAAGCCACTGATTAGGGTCCCCACCCCAAGTGCTATCTCTTCCTAGTATGGCAAGTACGTTGTCACCTTCGACTAGCCAATCTTGATTAGGCCCTGACTGGGAGCCTCTGTCATAGGTTAGTTCATTGTTCCAGTATGCAGTGTCACCTTGGTAACAATTATTATTGTTTTGGTAAGAATAGCAGTCTCGAATAAGGTTCCCGTTCAGGTAGGCGACATAGTAGTTATTGTAGGCCAGGTTCAGGGTAGCACTGATTGCATCATACTCATTACTGTAAGTAAAGTGATGGCGAATTACGATGTGGTCATTCAGATCCTCCTCTGTTTGCCATATCGTGCCCGGACTGGCGCCGGCCTGGTCATTATTGCCGAAGGGTGCGGCTCCTGAACTCCAGATTGCGTCGTCAAAATTCTTCGCATACCAATTCTCGGGGAGACACCTCTGTTCACCGCAGTCATCGTTGTCATCATCGTAAAAATTATACTTGTATACAGTGTCAGCATCCTTCCCGCTCTGGACGATAGTAACAGGATCTCCGGTATCGAAGTCATTAGTGTAGTCCAAGGAGGTAATCGTCAGGTCCACTTCACCGGAAGCCTCGGAGGCAGCCAGTGAAAGCAGGAATGCAAACACCAGTACGGCGAACGAATATCTGGGAGTCTTGCGCATGAAAATCACCCTCCTAGGAACGCGACAGGGTGCACTGGGGTATAAGTGATTGTAGCGCAGTCTGTTATCCACCCCCCGCCTGCGGGCCGGTGAAACCGCTCCATATCCTGATGCTGACGATGTTCATCGACCTTGCGGGGTTCGCGATGTTCATCCCGCTGCTGAACTATATCGTGGCCGAACTGGGCGGCAGCATCCTCACCGTCGGCCTGCTGATTACCGCCTTCTCGCTGGCGCAGTTCGCCTGCCTTCCCGCGTGGGGCCGGCTGAGCGACCGCATCGGCCGCCGGCCGGTCATCATGCTCGGCCTCGGCGGCGCGGCGGTCGCCTACGCGGTGTTCGGGCTGGCCGACCCGGCACTGGGGTTGAGCGACAACCGGCGGTTGCTGTTGGGGGTGCTGGGGGTGCTGTTCCTGTCGCGCATCATGTTGGGGGTGATGAGCGCCAACTACGCCGCCGCGTACGCCTACGTGGCGGACGTGACGCCGCCCGAGGAGCGCGCGCAGGGGATGGGGATGCTCGGCGTCGCCTTCGGGCTGGGCTTTGTCTGCGGGCCGGCGCTGGGCGGGCTGCTGGGGCAGTGGGGCTTCTGGCTGCCGGCATTCTTCGGGTCGGGGCTGGCGCTGCTGAACCTCTTCTGCGCTTGGCGCTGGCTGCCCGAGTCGCTTCCGCCAGGCCACGTGGTGCGGCCGCGCGTCTCGCCGGGGGAAGCGCTGCGCGAGACGCTCGCCTACCTGCGGCAGCCGCGGCTGGGGTTACTACTGGTAATCTTCACGCTCTACCTGCTGGCGTTCTCAATCATCTTCGGCACCTTCGTCGAGTTCTCGAAGGAGCGCATCGGCCTGCCGGTGCGGCTCTCGGGGGTGCTGTTCGCCTACATGGGCGGCGTCAGCATCGTGACGCAGGGCGGCCTCGTCGGCCCGGCGGTGCGCCGTTGCGGCGAAGCGTGGACCTCGCGCGCGGGGGCGCTGCTGATGCTGTTCGGTATGGGCTATATTCCCTACACCACAACGCTCGAAGGCGTTGCGCTGGCGACGACAATTTTCTCGCTCGGCAGCGGCTTCATCCAGCCGACGCTCAACGCGCTGATTTCGCGCGCGGTGGGGCCGCAGGAGCAGGGGACTGTGCTGGGGCTGAGCCAGTCGCTGGGCGCGCTGTCGCGTGCCATCGGGCCGCTGCTCGGCACCAGCCTCTGGACGCTGCTCGGCTACGCGGCGCCGTTCCGCCTCGCGTCGCTCACCTTCGCGCTGGTGCTGGTGCTGATGCTGCAGGTGGGGCAGTCGCGCCGCGCCGTGGTGCAGCAGAGCGCGCTGCTCTTCGCCGGCTTCAGCCTCGCGCTCTGGGCCATCTCGTCCTCGCCGGGACTGGACAGGCTGGCGCTGGTCGCGGCCGCGGCGGCGTTGATTGGGGCGTTGCTAACGCGGAAGCAATAACTCGAGCAGCCTGCGCCCGCTGAAGTTATGCTGTCCCCAGCAATAACGGTAGCAGCCCGTCGAGCGACTCGTCGGGCAGGTGGTGCGTCGCCGCCGCGATGACGCGCTCGTCGTCGGTGTTGACCGCGACGCTGGTCCCCGCGAGCGCGAACAGGTCCAGGTCAACCACCGTGTCGCCGACTGCAGCCACCTCGTCGCGCGCGACGTGATGGCGCGCCATCACGTCGCGCATCACCGGCGCCTTGGCGTGGCCGCTGACGCGAATATCGCCCTGCAGCCCCGCGGGCGAATCGAACAGCGGGTTGGCGTGCGCTTCCGCCATGCCCCACTCCACCGCCAGCTTCTGCGCGAGATAATCGATGCCGCCCGAGATAATCGCGGTCGCGACTCCCGCCGCGTGCAGCCCGGCGACCGCCTCGGCGGCGCCCGGCAGCAGTTCGGCTCCATCGAGCGCGGCGTTGACCGTCGCCGCATCGACCGGGCCGCCGTAGGCGGCGGCCCAGAGCGCAAGGTCGGTGGCGACGAACTCGGCGTCACTCACCTCGTGCCGCAGGTAGCGCGCGAGCATCTCGGAATTGTCGGTGCCGAAATGGTCGTGCAGCAGCCCCCACGACGACTTGGGGCGCAGTAGCGTCCCGTCCATGTCGAAGACGACGAGTTTCAGCGCCATGGCTACCCGAAGCTGGAGCTGAAGCGGTCGCCCTTCCCCGACTCGCGCTCGAACATCTGCTTCATCTGCTCGCGCGAGACCTTGTGCGCCTTCTCGGCCATCTCGAACGATTCCTTGGCGCCTTTCTCGTCCATCTCGATGCGGAAGCTCAGGCCGGAGAAGACCAGCGCCTCCTTGCCTTCGCCGGGGAAAACCGCCAGTACCCCCACCTCGGGGTTCGACTGGAATTTCACGTCCTCGAAAACCTGCGTCTCGCCGTCGCCCGGCAGGAACACGGTAATCTTCTTGGCCCTGAACACGGAGCGCGGCAGCCTCCATCCTAAATTAGGGTTTGCGCCTCGCCCCCCATGCGAGCCGGCCTCTGCGCCGAGTGTGGCGCGCCCGCCCTCACCGCTTGCCGCGGCTGTTCAGCGATGCTTTGCGGCGATTGCCGCAGCGCCCATAGTTGCAGCGCAAAGCTGGGCTGAATTTATTACACGGCGCGCTTGCGCGGGCCATGGAGCTGAAGCTGGGCGACTGCGCGCTCGCCATCTTCCCGACGGTCAAGGGGCTCGCGAGCGAGCTGCCGGAGCTGGAGGCGGCGTGGGCCGCGGCGCGCCCGCAGGCGCTAGCGCTGGCCGTCAGCCCCGGCGAGGTCGCGGGGCTGCGCGAGTGGGACGGCGAGCCGTTCGACATCTCGGGCTGGGAGGAATTATATGGCTTGGCGCTGCGCCAGGTGGCGGGCGACGACGGCGTGCGCCTCCCGCCTCCCGCCCTCCGCCGTGCGCTCGTGCTGGCCGATGCCGACAACGTCCCGGTCGAAGCGCTCGACCTGCCCGAGGAGGAGTTCACCACGCTGTTCACGGAATCGGTCTCGACTTGGCAGTGGTTCCGCTGCGACCGGCTCGAGAAACGGCTCCGCAAGCGCGGCCTCGAAGCCGGGACGCCGCAGGAACTCGCGCTTGAAATGGACCGCCACCTGTGCACGTTGAGCGGCTACGCCGCCGTCGAGCACGGTCGCGAGGCGGAGATGGCGCGACGGCTGCGCGAGGCGTGCGCGGAGCGGCAGCGCGTGCTGGCGGTCATCGAGCTGCCGCGCGTCGCGGGGGTCGTGGATTTGCTGCCCCAAGCCTAAAGCACCCCCCATAATCCGCGCCCGGGCTCGTGAGGTAGTCCGGAATCCTGCTGGGCTTCGGACCCAGATACGGGGGTTCAAATCCCCCCGGGCCCGCCAGCGACTATAGAAGTTTAATTTTCTGTGCGGCCGAATTCCGGCTCGCGCTTCTCGAGGAAGGCGGTGATGCCCTCGACCGCGTCGCCGGCGTTGCCGGAATCGCGGTTGCGCTCGCTCTCCAACTCGAGCTGCTCTTCGGCGGTGAGATTGTCGGCCGCCGCCAGCAGCCGTTTTGTTTCGCCCATCGCCTGCGTCGGCCCGGCGGCGAGCCGCTGCGCCTCGGTTATCGCGAATTCCGCCAGCTCCCCGTCGGGGACCAGGTGGTGCACCAGCCCCCACTCGCGCATCTCGGCGCCGGTGAGGGTCCGCTCGCCGAAGAAGAGCGCCTGCGTGCGGCTGAGGCCGATGAGCCGCGGCAGCAGGTAGGTCGCGCCCCCGGCCGGGACGAAGCCTCGTTTGAAGTGCGCCGAGAGCAGCTGCGCCGACTCGGCCGCGATGCGCACGTCACCCGCCAGCGCCATGCCGATAGCACCGCCGGCGACGATGCCGTTGATGGCGGTGACGACCGGCTTGCGCATCGTCAGCATCGCGCTGACCGTGTCGTGCAGCTGGTCGGTCAGCTGGTAGAACAGGTCGCCCGCGCGCGGCAGGTGCTCGCCCATCTCGTTGACGTCGCCGCCGCTCGAGAAGGCGCGGCCGCCGCCGGTCAGCAGCAGGCAGCGCACCGACGGGTCGGCCGCCGCGGACTCCACGGCGTTGCAGATGTCGGTCGCCATCGCGAGAGTGAGCGCGTTCAGCTTCGCGGGCCGGTTGAGAGTGATAATCCGCACCGCGCCCTCATCGCTGATGTCGACAGGCATGCGCCGGCGCCAGTGCGGGGGGTCAAAAAGGGTGCCGGTTTCCCAAACAGATAAATCCCAACCCACTAGTCAGGCCCAGAAATGGCAATGGGGTTCCCGGCTCGGCTATTCTCGGTAATTCTTAGAGTTTCACCAGGCCGTATTCGCAATTGGATGTGGAAATGGTGGTATCAGAGGCTGGCTAAAGCACATCGCAGGTCTGATTTTCGTTTTATGAACTATGGGTACAAGGATGACAAGGGTCCAAAACTGTCCAGGGAAGACGAACCAAATCGACTGTTCATCCAGCTCTATCACATGAATATCAGAGACATTGATTTGCAGGGGAGAGAAGTCCTTGAGGTGGGTTCCGGGAGAGGAGGGGGTGCTTCCTGGATAGCGAAGTATTGTGAACCCGAATCATTAGTTGGAGTTGATTTTTCCAAAGAGGCTGTCAGACTATCCCGGAAATGGTATTCCGAACAGGAAAATCTTTCCTTCATAGAGGGAAATGCGGAATCCTTACCGATAAATGATTCGGCCTTTGACGTGGTTTACAATGTCGAATCATCTCATTGTTATGGAAACATGAGAGCCTTTGCAGAGGAGGTTAATCGTGTCCTCCGGGCGGGCGGGCATTTCTGCTGGACCGATTTCAGAGATGAAGAAACCATGCAGAAAGTTCAATCCATATTCGTTGATTCTGGTTTTAAGCTGGTTTCAAAAAAGGAAATTACCAGAGAGGTTCTAGCTGCACTGGATGAGATAAATGAAGCGAAAATCGAGCAAATCAGGGAGAACGTCCCGAAATCAATCAGAAAAAGTTTTGAGACGTTCGCAGGTGTCCGGGGAACTCCAGTGTATGAAGGATTCCATTCAGGCAGTTTGCATTATCACAGATACCTGCTTGTCAAGCCCGGATAATCCGGCTCCGCGCCGCCAGCCCCAGCACCACGAACACCGCTAACGGCGAGACCGCCGGCACCGGCTGGTTCGGGATATCTGGAAGCGGCGTGCCGACTTCGAGCGTCACCACCCCATCGGCGTCCACATCGCGCTCGGGGTTGCGCAGGATGCGCTCGTAGCGCAGCTGCGAGTCATGCCAGTCCACCGTGGCTGTCTCGCCCGGCTCGAGTCGCGGCAGGATTATGCCGCCAGCCGAGAGATTGTAGGCGGCGCCCCAGCCGTCGTTGCGCACCGTGAGTTCGCCGGGGCCGGTGCCGATGACCACCGGGCGGCCGCCCAGTTTCAGCAGGTTTTCCCACGCCATGTCATACATTAGCAGCTCGTTCGCCAGCTCCTGCCGCAGCGTCGAATCCTCGACGGGAACCCACTGCAGGGTGGTAACTTCGACAATCACGCTGACGGCGCCGCGCGCGCCATAGCCCCAGGCAATTGACTCACCGGCGCCCGACGGGTCCCGATATGAGAGCCCGGAGACATTGGTCGACTCGTTCAGGAAGCGCTGATAGAGCGTCCAGTCGGCAATCACCTGGGCGTACTCGTGGTCAGGGCTCTCGTATGGTGTCTTCCATGGCAGCACGATGTCGTTCGAACCGGTGTGCCCCGAGAGGTAGGCGTAGAGGTTCAGGCTGCGCATCAGCGCCATGTTATCCTGCGTCTCGCCCTCGCTCCCGGCGCTAGGACCACGGTAGGTGCCCGATGCGGGACAGCTGCCACGAGTATCGCTGGTGCCGTAGAGCCCCCACATCCAGGGGTAGTTGCGGTTCAGGTCGACGCCGTTCCAGTTATTACGGCAGTCCTGCAGGTGCCCGTCGGTGTTCATGATGGGCGTCACCACCAGCCGCTTGCCCGTCAGGTAGGCGGGGTCGGCCGTTGATCGTTCCAGTACGTCCTGTAGGAACAGGAACGCCGCTTCGGACGCCATCCCCTCGTTGCCGTGGTGCGCGCCGTCGACGTACATGGTCGGTAGCGCCGCCAGCTCCGCCTCGGGGAGCGTGGTGATGTTCAGCGCGACGTCGACTGAAAAGATGGCGAGCCCGAGTGGTCCGGTGCTGCTGCCATGCTCGCTGTAAATCGCGATATCGGGGTACTGCGCCGCCAGCGCCTCGGTATCGTCGCGCAGCTCGTAGTAGCTGTGGAGCCGCTCGAGCGCCTCGGCCTGCGGCGCGAGCGCCAGCAGCGCCAGCCCCAGCAGCGTCGCCAACAGCAGGAATCGCACGCGGTGCCAGCCTCCGCCGGAGATTAACCTTGTCCCGCGGCGGTGCGGCGAGTTCGCCGCGCCGCCTTTATGGCAGGGCGCGCTGGCGCAGCATGGGCGGAACGCTCGACGGCAAGGTCGCGCTCGTGACCGGCGGCGGCACCGGCATCGGCCGCGCCATCGCCGAGCGGTTCGCCGCGGAAGGCGCGCGCGTCGCCATCTGCGGCCGGCGCGACGCGCCACTGCGCGAAACCGTGGCCGCCTGCGGGGCGCAGTGGATGGTCGCCGACGTCTCCGACAGCGCCAGCGTCGCGGCGCTGGCGGAATGGCTCGAAGCGGAGTTCGAGCGGGTCGATATAGTCGTCAACAACGCTGGGCTGTTCCTGCCGGGCTCCGCCGCGACGACCAGCGAAGCGGACTGGGACACGGTCGTCGACACCAACCTGAAGGGGCCGTGGCTCGTATCGCGGGCGCTGCTGCCGCTGGTGCCGGACGGCGGCTGCATCCTGAACATCGGCTCGACGCTCGGCCTGCGCGGCATCCCCGACGCGGCCGCCTACTGCGCCGCCAAGGGCGGGCTCGTGAACCTGACGCGCGCGATGGCGCTCGAGCTGGCGCCGCGCGTGCGGGTCAACTGCATCTGCCCCGCGGTGGTCGAGACGCCGATGGCGACCGACCGCATTGACGCCGGGACCGAAGACCGGGAAGAGATGGAGAGCGTACAGCCGATGGGGCGCATGGGCCAGCCGGCAGAAATCGCCGCGATGGCGCTGCACCTCTGCGGCTCGGAAGCGGGCTGGACCACCGGCTCCATCGTTGCGGTCGATGGCGGCGTGACGGCCGAATAGTTTTCGACGACCGCTATAAAAGTAGAACTGGTCCCGCCTCCCGGATTTGAACCGGGGACCTGCCGGTATCTGCGGCCTCCCGTTCTCACGGGACTTCAGGTTTAACCCCTACAGCCGGCCGCTCTAGCCAGTCTGAGCTAAGGCGGGTGCGGCTGCATTTGCCGGCACTATATCAGGGTTAAGGCTGCGGCTCGTCATACGCCAGCCCGCGGCGGAGCAGCTCGCGCACCAGTAGCAGGCAGGCGACCAGCACCAGTCCCAGCGCGACCCACGAGTTGGTCGCCATCTGCGGGTCGTCGGGGAAGATGAACGGCAGCGTCGCGGCGCCGTTCCAGGCGCCGTGGACGATGACGCCGCCAAGATAGGCGGCTGGCACGACCCGCTCCGCCGGCCAGTCGCCGTTCCGCGACAGCGCCAGCGCGAAGCCGACCAGCGCCGGGCCGACCGCGTGCAGCACGGTCGAGCCGACGCCGCGCGCGAAGGCGTTGATGGTCCAGGCGTCGGCGCCATACCATATCAGCACCAGCAGGTCGTAGAGCATGTTCTCTATCATCGCGAAACCCATCCCGCATGCGGCGCCGTAGAGCACCCCCTCGTACGGCGTCCGCAGCCGGCTCATCACGAACAGCAGCCCGAGCGGCTTCAGCGCCTCCTCGACCAGCGGCGCGACTACCGTCACCAGCAGGATTTCGGCCCGGCCGACCACGCCGCCCTCGAGCATCAGCATCGGGTCCGCCCCCAGCAGCCGCCCGCCGGCATCGTTCAGCAGGCTCGCCGGCAGCGTCGCGAACATGCCCCACGAGAGCGCAATCAGCACCATCCGCTGCGGCTCGGGCTCGCTGTGCGTGCGACGGTAGATGTAGCTCACCCAGAGTAATGCCGGGAACGAGAAGGCGGCGACGAACGCCAGCGGGAAAAGCAGCAGGAATTCGCCCTTCTCGGCGAGCACCGCGACCCCCAGCGCAATCGCCATCAGGAAGCCGAGCAGCAGCCACTTGGCCGCCGGCAGTTCGAGCGGCTGGCTCGGGACCGGCTGAATCCAGGGCGGCTCCACCGGTTCCTCCGCCATCTCCGGCAACGGCAGGTCGTCCTCGGGTAGTTCGCGGTGATAGTAGCGCTCGCCCTGCCCCGGCAGGAAGTAGCCGCGGAAGGGCGGTAGCCCACCACCCTTCCGCGACGGGATGAAGAGCAGCGGCCGCGGCATCTTCTGCAACAGCGCTCCGACGATGAGCGCGCCCGAGCAGAGCATGATGAGCATGAAGAAGGGCAGCAGCGGCACTGCGGGCAGCAGCAGCGGCGTCCCGTCCTGCTCGAGCGGGACGAAGTAGAGATACGCCAGCTGCCCCCCCATCAGCAGCAGCAGGTTGCCCAGCACAAGACCGTAGATGCGGAAGAGCCCTCGTGGCAGCACCCTGCGCCAGCTGCCCCCCGGTTAAGCGCCTTCGGCTAGCGATTTCAGCTGCGCGACGCACCCCTGCTGCGCCATCGCCAGCAGCGCGTCGGGGTCGCCCTGCGCCTGGAAGCCGGCCGCCCCCGGATGCCCGCCCGCCGAGCCGTCCTGCTCGTCGGCGAGTGCCTCGAGCAGCTGTGCCAGGTTCAGCCCTGCCTCGATGGCCGCGCTCGACGCGCGGCTCGAAATCCGGACTTGCCCCTTCTTGTTGCCCGAAGCGGCGAGCGCGACGTCGGCGCCAAGCGCGACCATCAGCCGCGCCGTCCCCGACTCGAACGAGCCGGTGCGGGTCGTCGCCATCAGCCACTTACCCTCCTGAGAAAACTTGAGCCGCTGCGCCGCCTTCAGGAACATCGTGCGCTGCTGCTGTGGCCGCACGCGGTCGAGCAGGACCATCGCCTGGCGGGGTTCCCCGCCGGCAGCGGCGAGCGTGTGTGCCACCGCGAAGCTGTCGGAACTCGCGTGGCGGAAGTGGCCGGTATCGGCGTAGACGCCGGCGAGCAGCGGCAACGCCATTTGCGGCGTCAGCTCAATGCCCAGCTCTGGAATCAGGCGAGTCACGATTTCGGCGGTGCTTTTCGCCTCCGGCTCGTGTATTAGCAACGTCCCCGCAGGCCATTCGCCCGCGGTCTGGTGATGGTCGATTACCACGACGCTGTTGCACTCCGGCAGCGGCGCGCAGTGTTCCGGATTGGACGTGTCTACCACGACGACCGTGCCGTCCCAGCTTGCGGGCGGCCGCGCCTCGATTTCGACCTCGAGCCGCTCCGCCATCACCTTGCCAGCGGCGCTCAGCCCGTCGGTGGCGGAGATACGCGCGCCCGGGAACGCCGCCGCGAGCGCGATGGCGCAGCCGACCGAGTCGGCGTCACCGTGGTGGTGGACCAGCAGCAGCAGCTCGCGCGCGAGCGCCGCCTCCAGCGCGGCAGGGTCAGGACCCGGCACCGGGACCACCCGGCCCCTGCAGCCGCTGCAGCACCGGCGTCAGCCGGGTCTGCATCTCCTGCAACTGGGTATTCAATTTGTCAATCTGCGTTTTGAGCGTTTTCGTACGCAGCTCGAGTCTCTCCTGTTCTTCCTTCAGGTCGCTCTTCAGCTTCTTCAGGTCGTCGACGCGCACCATGATGGCGCCGCTGGCGCGGTAGAGCGGCGTATCGGCCGCGACCTCGTCCAGCTCCTCCAGCGTGCGCTCGGTCTCGCGCACCGCCATCTCGACCTGCGACTGCTGCTGCGCCAGCGCCTGCGCCTGCTGCCGCAGCTGCTCGAACTGCTCCAGCTGCTGCTGCACGTCGTCGGGAATCGCGTCAGTCGCCATCTTCAGCCACCTGCTGCGCGCAAGCGGCCCAGCCTAAAAAAGAATTGAGCGCGGCGCGCAGGCTCACCATGTCTTCGGCCTCGAGCTCGAGCCGCAGCCGTTCGCCGGCACTGCTCATCTCCAGCTTGACTTTGGGGACGCCCGCCTCGACTTCGGGAGCGAGCGCAGCCGCGACCGCCGCCGTGCGAGGGCCGGTGCGCAGGTCGAGCGAAGCGCGCATCAGTCCGACAGGACAGTCTTCTTGGTCGAAGGGCGCTTCTTGTAGAAAATCTTGTTGCCGCACTTGCGACAGGTCAGCCCGAGCGTCTCAAGGTCCATCTCGAGCGAAGTGCCGCAGACCGAGCATTTGTAGTTGACCATTACTTCTCCACCGGGGTCGGGTAGTAGGCGCCGCTGGCGAACTCAAGTCCGCAGCTGCGGCAGCGGTAGATGCCGGTCGAGACACGCCGCACGCGCGGCTTGGTGCACTCGGGGCAGGCGTGCCACTTGCGCTGCTTTGTCTCAACGGAACCGATGCGTCGCCTGACGGAGACGCCGTAGCGCGGGCCGAAGCGGCCGGTGCTGCCAACCTTGCGGGTTCTCTGACTCATTTCGTGGCCTCTTTCAGCGCCTTGCGCAGCGTCTTGTCGGCGGTGCGCGCGGTTTTGACCGAAGCCTTGATTTCGTCGGGGGTGAAGGCGCCGCTGTAGCCCTTCTGCATCGCCCGCAGGTTGCCGTTTTCGTCGTGCGCCACGGTCAACCGGGCGCTCATCACCGTCTCCTCGTCGTGGTTCGGGTCGAGCACGATTGTCTCCCCGAGTTTGGCGAAGGTGCAGGAGATGGGCCAGCAACTGAGGGGCAGGTCGACGTCCTTGTCGGCGATACCGTGCTGGACATTCGGGATTTTCGCGTTCCCGAGCGCGGATGCCGCGGCGAGCGTGCAGCAGTCGAACAGGTTGCCGCCGTGGTCCAGGATGTGCATGTCGATGAAGACAATCCACACCTTTTCGCCGTGCTCGATGCAGAGACCCTCGAAGTCAATCATCTGCGACTCGCGGATGCCGCGGTCGACAACGCGCGCCAGCTCGATAGCGGGCTCACGCGGCGGCCCGGGCTCGAACTGCTCAGAAGCGAGACACGCCAGTTCGGCGGTGGTGGTCATGCTGCCGCGCCCCGGGGAATCGGGGTAGGGCGTGCCGACCAGTAGCTTGACGCCGCACATCACCGTGGTATCGCCCAGGCTGACGCGCGAAGACCCCTCGGCGGTGCCGATTAGTCCGGTCTCGATGCTGACGCCGCGGAACTCGTTGGCGCCGCGTCCGTCGGTGCGCTTGCCCTGTGCGGCGAGCTTCTCGATGTGCCCGCGCATCAGGTTGGCGACGGTAGCGGAGCTCATGCGCCGCCTCCATAGCGGTTGGCAAGTGCCGCCCGCTGGATTTCGTAAAGGTCCATGCAGCCCTTGTAGGCCATGTCGAGCGCCTGCTCGAACTCCTCGGGCGTCAAGTGGCCGTCCAGCTGGAGCAGCACCACTTCGCCCGTCGAAGGCACGATGGCGAGCGGAAGGTCCGCCTGCCCGTAGTTATCTTCTTCCTTGTTCAGATCAAGCACGACGGTGTCGCTCACCTTGCCCGCCGCGCAGGACGGGATGAGGTCGGTCATCGGGATGCCGGCGTCAGCCAGCGCGACTGATGCCGCCGTCAGCGCCGCGCAGCGGGTGCCGGCGTGCGCCTCGACGACCTGCATGTCCACCCGGATGGCGGCACGCGGGAACTGCTCGACCATCACGACGCGCTCCAGCGCCTGCGAGATGATGTAGGAAATTTCGCTCGAGCGGCGGTCGTAGCCGGGCCGCTTGCGGTCGTTGACGCTGAAAGGCGCCATGGTGTAGCGCGCCTGTACGATGGCGCGGTCCTGCTGCTGCTTGTGGCGCGGGTGGCACTCTATGGGGCCGAAGACCCCGGCGTACACTTTGTTGTTGCCCCACTCCAGGTAGCATGACCCGTCGGCGCGGTTCAGCACGCCGGCTTCAATGCGCACTTCGCGCAGCTCGTCTGGTTTACGACCGTCAAGTCGCTTGCCCTTCTTGATAAATTCGATATCGCTGTTTCCGCCTGCCATGTTTTCACTCCAGTAGTTTTTCGATTTTCTCCGTCAGCCCGCTGCTAGTTGCCTCGCGGGAAATAGTCTCGACTGCCTGCTGGGCGCGGGCAATCTGGTCGGGTTCGCCATCTATCCAGATTAAGCCGTTCTGGCCGGCCTGGATGCGGCATCCCGTCTTTTCGCGAATTAGTGTAATCATCGACCCCTGCTTGCCAATCACGCGGTTCACGCACGTGGGCGCGACATGGACTATGGTGCCGGCATAGAGCTTGCGGCAGTCGTCCTTCTTCAGGGTGACCTGGTGGCTGCCGCTGCCGTCGACCATGTATACCTCGGCCAGCGCCGCGTCACCGATGCCGATGAAGCTGGCAGTATCGCCGAAGTCCACCTTCCAGTCGGTTTCGCTGTGGTGTAGCATCGAGTTCTGGAACGCGCCGATGTCCATGCGCCAGAGCGAAGGGCCGGTCTCTACACAGACCGCGACGACCTTGTCGCCGACGCGCGGGTTGTAGCGCCCCGATATCGGCTGGACGTTGGTGTAGCCGGAACTCTCGCTCGAAAAACCGAGCACGGCGGCGTGCGCCTCCCCGTCGCGGCGGAACGTGCCGGAGCCGGCTTTCTGGTCCGCTGCTAGCTTGTCGCCCGGCAGCAGGACAGACCTGCCGCTGGCTTGTTTAGATGAAGATTTTGTCATAAGAAATCACTCCTTTCTTTGCCTTGCGTGTGTCGGCGCGGACCTCGTGCGGTATTTGAAGCTTGGCCTGTTGCGCCATCCCCGTCGCCCGCGTCTCGCGCTACAGCTGCTTGATTTCGGCGGTGCCGTGCGTCAGCGAGCCGAGCCGGTCGAGCAGGTCGGCGTGCGCGCCCGCCGACAGTTCGAGAACCGCAATCCAGCTGCCGTCCGATTGGTATTCTTCCTGCGTGATGGTCGCCAGCGCCTTCATCTCGCCGTAGCAGCGGCCGACGTGCTGCGCCGGAATCCGCACGGCGACGCGCATCTTCTCGAAGGAGATTGGCAGCAGCGGCCGCAGCGCCTTCACCGCGCGCTCGACCTGCCGCTCGAGCGCTTCGAGCGGGTCGACCGCGAACTTCGCTTCGGCCAAGGCATTTTCGATGCGCTGCGGTGGGTGTGGCGCGCCGGTCTGTGGGTTCATCGCCGCCGAGGCGATGTGCGCCACCAGCTGCTTGTACCGCCGCTCGACCAGCTCCTTGCGCTGCGCCGCGGTGAGCTGGATGTCGCCCCGCTCGAGGATGGCGGTGCAAACCGCTTCCAGCTCGAGCGTGCCGAAGACTTCCTGCACTGCCTCGTCGCCAGCGTGCTCGCCCTTGGCCGAGTCGCTCCAGACGCCTTCTGTCGCGAGTGCGTCGTCCCAGTCGATTTCGCCGCTTTCGCGGAACGCCTGCGCCGCCTCGGGGTCAATCAGGATTTCGAATTTGTGGCCGCCGGATTCGAGGCGTGCAATTACCGCCTCGTCCAGCGATACCATTACTTGGCCTTGGCGACCGCCTTCTTCACGTCAGCCTGGTCGAGGGTGTGGAAATCCTGTTTGGCTGAAACGACGGCAATCTCGATGATTTCGGACTTGAGTTTGTGCTCATTAGCTGCCGCCAGCGCCTTCAGGCCTAGGGCGATTGCCTGCGCCTGCGTCATTCCTTCCTTGTAATTATCCTCGAAGACTTCCATGACTTCGTTGCGGCCGGCACCGATGCCGCCCGCCTTGTACGCCATCATCGCGCCCGAGGGGTCGGTCTCGTAGAGATGCGGCCCCGACTCGTCGACGCCCGCCATCAACAGCGCGGTCCCGAAAGGCCGCACACCGCCGTACTGGGTGTAGCTCTGCTTGAAGTCACAGAGCTTCTTGACCAGCGCCTCGACCGGAATTTTCTCCTCGTAGTTGAAGGCGTTAACCTGGCACTCGACCCGCGCGCGGTCGACCAGCGCCCGCGCGTCGGCGACCAGCCCCGATGTGGCGCAGCCGACATGGCTGTCAATCTTGAACATTTTCTCAATCGAGTCGGGTTCGATGAGCTTGGAACTGAGCCGCTTGTCGACAATCAGAACTACGCCATCCTTGAACTTGATTCCGACGGTCGTGGTGCCGCGCTTGACCGCCTCACGGGCGTACTCGACCTGAAAGAGTCGCCCGTCGGGCGAGAATACGGTGATGGCGCGGGTCATACGCCATGTGGCCTGCCTGCATTGAAATCGACGCGCCACCGCCGCTGGAGTGCTAAATAGGTATGGTCGCGCACAATCCTTTAACACCATGCGGCTGCGCCCGCGTGCGCCCTGCCCTGCTGCTTGCCGCCCTCCTGCTCATGGCCGGTTGCCTCGATGCCGGACCGGGGACGCTGGAGGACGTCGAGATTGTGGTGCCGGAGGGTATCATCGAGGGCGACTCGGCGCAATTCAGCCTGCTCGGCTCGCAGCCGTCCGGCACGAAATATTACTGGGAGTTCGGCGACGGCAACGGCATTGTCGGTGCGGCGCCAGCCCATACCTACGCTGACGAAGGTACCTACGCAGTGCGGCTGACCGCCGTCGCCCCGGATGGCGCGACCGGCGCGGCGACCGCCAGCGTCGAAATCATGCACCGCAACCTGCCGCCGACCGCGGACGCCGGTCCCGGACTACAGGCGCGCGTGCATGAGCAGCTGCGGTTCGACGGCTCCAACTCGAGCGACCCCGAGGGCGTGCTGGACTGGGCGTGGGACTTCGGCGACGGTGTGCTCGGCTCGGGCGCGCGGCCGTTCCACAACTACTCGGCGCCCGGCAACTACTCGGTCACGCTGGTCGTCACCGACGCCGAGAACCTTACGGCAACAGCTTCAACGTGGGCCGAGGTGCGGCTGCGGAGCTACAGCGTAGCTTTCAGCGAGACCACCCGCACGGTGACCGTCCCGGGCTACACAGTGGAGGGCGACATGACTGAATGGCTCGAAACGCTGCCCTACAACGTCACCAGCGTCACGCTCCGCCTCGAGTGGAGCGAGGATGAGGATGCGGACCTCGCGGGGCTCTTCCCCGACGATTTCGAGCTGCGGGGCAACAGCGTATTGGGCGCCCGCGAGACGGCGCGCTCGACCAGCGGCGACCTCTCGGTCAACTTCACGGTCCTCGACTCAATCCCGGTCGCGCGCGAGCTGGAGGGCGAGTCCGGCGCCGACATCTACGCGCAGTTGCTGGCGGGCGGCGACTTCAGCGCCAAGGGACGCGGCGACTGGACGCTGGCGGTAACCTGCCACAACGCCCCCTCGATTGGTGTGGTGTTCGACCTTGACGACGGCAACGACTGGGTGCTAACGCTCCAGTACAGTTACTACTTCGCGACCGTGGTCGAGCTGGCCTGAAATTACTCGATATCCTCTAGCAGTTTCAACAGCTCGGCAAAATACTCGAGCGTCGCCAGCGCCGGCCCGTACTGCGTGTCGCTGCGGTTGGCGCTGCGCAGCGGCTCGTACGCTTGTCGCACCGCTCCCTCGATATCGTCCGGGTTGGACTTGCGCGCGAGGTAGTAGCGGCAGACCGCCAGGTTGTGCCAGCCGCGCGGTTCGTCCGGCGCGACCTGCGTTGCGCGCTCGTAATGCTCGGCTGCGCGCGCGAAGCGGCCCCCCCGCCAAGCGACGTTTCCGAGCCGCAGGTAGTTGCGCACGTCCTCCTTCACCATCTCGGCGGCGAATTCGCGGAATTCGCCGCCTTCGCCCGCTGTGCCGGTTACGGGTGGCGTGGTGGTGCCGGGCTCGTAGTTGCCTAGCCCGCTGGTGTCGGGCTCGATGTCGCCGAACATGCCGAAGCCGAACAGGTTATCCTCCTCGGGCTCCGCTGCGGGAGCTGGCGTCGCCGCCGGCGCGACCGTGTCGGTTATGTCCATCTGGTAGGCGACCACGTCGGTGCCGGTGCCGGCGACCGCCAGCGCGAGGCTCGCGCTGCAGCCCACCGAGGTCAGCTCGCCGCCCGGCCGTCGCACCGCCAACGCATCGCCCGCCGGCGAGAGCCGGTAGATACAGCCGTCGTGCGAGGCGGCCAGCACCCCGCCGTCGGCGGTCGGGCAGACTGCGCGCACGTAACCGTCAGTCAGGTATTCCCAGCGCTCCTCGCCGCTGCCGTCGAGGCAGTGCACCTTGCGGTCCCAGCCGCCGAGGAAGACGCGCCCGCCATCCTCGCTGATGGCGGCGTCCCACAGCGAGTCGCCGCGCTTCTTCTGCCACAGCAAGGCTCCCTCGCCATCGAGGCAGAAGAGCTGCTCGTCCCCGCAGGCGATAATCCGCGACCCGGCGCGCGAGACGCTGACGCCGACCATCGCGCGCGCGGTTTCGTACTCCCAGACCAGGATGCCGCCATCGGTGTAGAACGCGACCGAGTCGCCGGTGCCGGTGGCGAGGAAGTTACCGCCGGGGTCCATCGCTAAAGACCAGACCGACTTGCCGAGCGGCTGCTCCCACTCGAGCTCCCCCGCGCGGGTGAACATCCGCAGCTGGCAGTCCTTGCTACCGCACACAATCCGCTGCCCGTCGCGCGAGACTGCGACGCCGTGGATGCCTTCGCCCAGCTTGCGTTGCCATAGCAGCGCTCCCTCCCCATCGGAGACGGTGAGGTTTCCATTGCGGTCCCCCGCAACGATGGTCGAGCCATCGGCGGCGACCGCCAAGCTGAGGGCCGGACCGGGCAGGACCAGCCGGAATCGGGACGTTTCGGGCATGGGCGGCGGCGCAAGCCCTGAGCTATTTATCCGCTTGCCCCGCCACCTGTTTTTCCGCACGTCGGGAGAGGCGCTTTACCGAACAAGTAAATTTAAATAAAGTCCTTGGGTGTGAAGGCGTTACGAGAGAGGTCAGTTCGCCCGTTACGGAGGACTTCCGTCTCACGCAAAAAAGGTGTAAATATGTTGACACGTTGGCCGGAACAACTCTTGGCAGGTATCATGATTGTGACGGTGATAGCCGTCATCGCTGCAGGTTATGTGCAGGGACATGAGGGCGGAGATCTTGACTCAGGCTATTCCAGCGCGCCAGGAGATGATGACTGCACGTCATGCCATAGTGACATCGATCCCAACGACGGCGGTTCGCTGGACGTAATGCTCAGCGTTACAGAGTACGTGCCCGGCGAGAACGTAGACATCGACGTGACTGTAAGCGGCGGTGGCCATGAAAAATTCGGCTTCGAGATGGTGGTTATCAACGGTAATGGCGACTCAGTCGGCAATTTCTCGATTGAGGTGGGCGATATAACCCTCGTTACCGCTTCGGATAGTTACGACTACATCATGAGCAACTCCGAAGATGACGGAGACGAATCTTTGTCATGGGAGTTTGTTTGGGCACCCTCAGACCACCATGGGGACGTCACCTTCTACATAGCCAGCATGAGCTGTGACTGGATCGTGGCCACGGAGGAGTGTCAGGTCGGAGGCGAGGAAGCATGGGACCTGAGCCGCACGCTGGTCCAGCAGAACCGCGCCCCGACTCTCACGGGCGGCCAAGTTTCCCCGGGAGAGTCCAACTGGCCTGTCTCCGCGAGTGACGCGGTGGGTTTCCAGGTCACCTACACCGACCTTGACGGCGACGCTCCTTCAGGCAATGAGGTGATTTTGCACATTGACGGCGAAACACCAGCTTACGTAATGTCTTCCTCCAGCAGCAACGACGGTGATTACACCAATGGTGAGAATTACGATTTCATCTTCACCCAGGCGAGCGACATC
>PSPB01000092.1 GCA_003193815.1 Methanobacteriota archaeon | reverse complement strand
CACCAAGGCGGCTGACATCGGGGCGGACCTGGTCGGTAAGATCGAGGCGGGCATCCCCGAGGACGACCCGCGCAACCCGGGCGTTATCGCTAACAATGTCGGTGATAACGTGGGCGACGTCGCCGGTATGGGTGCCGACATCTTCGAATCGTTCGTCGGCAGTATCATCGCCGCGATGATAATCGCTGCCGCTGCGGCTGACACGCTCGGGGAGGAGTATGTCCTGCCCCCCATCGTGCTGGCACTGGTCGGCTACGCTGCCAGCATTGTCGGCGTCTTCTCAATCAAGCTCCTCAAGGGTGGCGACCCCGCCGCTGCGCTGCGCAATACAACCTTCATCGGTGCGGGGCTCTTCCTGGGCGGCGGCTATTTTGCCCTTTACTATCTCGGCCTGCCTCTGTACCCGCTCTATGCGGTGGCCGTCGGCAGCCTGGTCGGCATCCTGATAGGGCTCGTGACCGAGTACTACACCGGTATCGAGCCGGTGTTCGGGCTGAAAGTCAGGGCAATCCCGCACATTGCCGAGATGTCCAAGACCGGCCCTGCGACCAACGCGATTGCTGGCCTCTCGGTCGGGATGATGTCTACATTCGCCCCAATCCTCCTCATCGCCGGCGGTATCTATGCTGCCAACACGGTCATGATGGGCGCCGCTGACGCCACCCCGGCTCACGGGCTCTACGGCATCGCGATGGCTGCCATGGGCATGCTGGCGACCGTGGGTGTGACGATGACCGTCGATGCGTATGGACCGGTGGCGGACAACGCCGGCGGCATTTCCGAGATGGCTGGCCTTGGCGACGACGTGCGCGCGATTACTGACAACCTAGACTCGATTGGCAACACTACCGCCGCCATAGGTAAGGGCTTCGCGATTGGCAGCGCCGCGCTGACCGCGCTGGCGCTCTTCGCGGCCTACGCTACCGCGGCCGGTCTGGGCGCCAGCGACCTTTCGCTGGTCGAGCCCAACGTCGTCATTGGGCTGCTCATCGGTGGCTCACTGCCATTCGTAATCGCGGCGATGACCATGACCAGCGTCGGCAAGGCGGCTGGCGAGATGGTGACCGAGATTCGCCGGCAGTTCCGTGAAATCGACGGGTTGCTCGAGGGACGCGAGGGTGTCAAGCCCGATTCAGCGCGCTGCATCGATATTTCCACGCAGGCTGCGCTGCGCGAGATGGTCGCGCCCGGACTTACGGCGGTGCTTGCGCCGGTCGTGGTCGGGATGCTGCTTGGTCCCGCGGCGCTGGGCGGGCTGCTCGCCGGCGCTACTGTTACCGGCGTCCTGATGGCGCTATTCATGGCCAACGCGGGCGGTGCCTGGGATAACGCCAAGAAGGCGATTGAGCAGGGTCGTATCCCGGGTGAGGTGAAAGGCGGCGACGCACACGCCGCCGCCATCATCGGCGACACGATTGGTGACCCGTTCAAGGACACCTCCGGACCGTCGCTGAACATCCTCATCAAGCTGATGTCGGTCGTTTCGCTGGTCATTGCCCCACTTATCGTATAAACTAAATACCCCTGCCGTTGCGAGGTCCCAATGTATTACACCCACACACGTGAAGACATGGTCCGCATTCCCCCTGACCGACTAGGGGAGAATCTCGAAAAAGTGACTATGGAACTGGCCCGTCAGGCGTTCGAGGGCCACATGGGCCCCGATCAGAAATTGGTAGTACTGATTACCAGCCTCAAGCTGAACGGCGACAGCCGTGTAGTCCATGGTGACGGGGCAGTCTATCAGCCGGTGCGCATCCAGATGCTGCTCTTCGACATCCGCATACAGGAAGTCATTGAGGGACTGGTCGACCAGGTGACCGAATACGGTGCTTTCGTGCGATTTGGCCCGCTGGACGGGCTACTACACGTTTCGCAAATTCAGGACGATCACATCAACGTCGACGTGGGCGGCCAGCGGCTGGTCGGCAAGGAGACCAAGCGCGAACTGCGGCTTGAGGACCACGTGCGCAGTCGCATCGTGACGATTTCGCTCAACGAGGTTTCGCCCCGCGAGTCCAAGATAGGGCTCACGATGCGCCAGCCGGGGCTTGGCAAGCTGGAGTGGATTGCCGAGGACCATGTCACGGCGGAGGCCGCCTGATGTTCGCCTGCAAGGAATGCCAGCAGATACTCGAGGTGAGGGATGGCCACAACTGTCCCACCGGTGAACGCCAGCCCGAGATTTCGCGCGAATGGCAGGGGTTCATCGAGGTGCTCGACCCCGAGAAGTCGGCGCTGGCAAAGGAGATGGGAATTCGCACTCCAGGGCGCTACGCCCTGCGCGTGCGGTGATGTATCGCATGCTTCCCGCCATGTCAGCTGAACTTTCGCAACCGCTGGGGCCGGTCCTCAAGACCGTACCCGCATCGCTCCGCGACAGCCAGTGCGTCGTCACCGTCGGTGACCGCACCACGCTGGCGGTGGCGAAATCGGGCTGCGAGCCACACCTCGCCATCGTAGATTTCAAGACCCGCCGCCACCAGCAACTCTCTGCCGATGAGCGGCAGGCGCTGGCGCGCATCTGCGCCGACCGCGTGCTGCGCGTGCGCAACCCCGCCGGTGGCATCACACGTGAACTATGGGACGCAGTCGCTTCGACTGCGGAACAGCGCACGCGCACCCGCATTGAGGTTGACGGTGAGGAGGATTTGGCGACGCTGGCGGTGCTGGCGCTCTGCCCCGACGACTCGCAGGTGCTCTACGGCCAGCCCGGTGAGGGACTGGTGCACCTGAGCCTCGGCCCCGAACTGCGCCAGCGCGCAAGGACATTTCTCGACCGCATGAAGGAGAACTGAACATGGAACTGCAAATCGTAAAAAATATAGATAACAAGCTTGTTGGACGGCAGGAACTGGAACTGCAGATTATCCACACCGCCAGCGCCACTCCGAAGCGCATGGAGGTGCGCAAGGAGGTCGCCAAGCAGATGAAGGCGAAGACCGAGCTGGTAATCATTGACCACCTGAAGAACCGCTACGGACGGCAGGAGACCATTGGCTACGCCAAGGTCTACGCCGACATGGGCTCGCTCACCGCGACCGAGACGCACCCCATTCTGGCGCGCCACGGCCTGACGGCCGGCTCCGCGGACGCCGGGAAACCGGCCGCCGCCGCGGAGGAACCCGCGGCCGAGGCTCCCGACGAGGCCACCCGCGGAAGAGCCCGCGGCGGAGGCTGCCGAGGCTCCCGACGATAACGCAGCCGACGCAGACGCTGCTGGTGACGACGACGCCGAGGAAAAATAGATGAGCAAGATAGAGTTCTATGATGTCAGCGACGGCAAGCTGAAGCGCAAGCGCGAGCACTGCCCCGAGTGCGGTCCCGGCACCTTCATGGCGCACCATGCCGACCGCAAGTCGTGCGGTCGCTGCGGGCATACCGTCCCCGCCGCTGGCAGCGCTCCCGCAGAAGCCAGCGCGCCTGCCGCCGACACCCCGGCCGGCAGCGACGATTCCGCCGCTGGCGACAGCGGCAGCGACTGACTGGGCCCGTAGTGTAGCCTGGAATCACCGTAGCCTCCGGAGCTTCAGACCCGGGTTCGAATCCCGGCGGGCCCGCCATTAAATATACGTTGTCGAGAAAGTTTCTGCGATGTGGCCGTTGCTACCGGGTCATTCTCCCGTCAGCGCGCCCAGATTCCCGCGCAGCATCCAGAGCACCAGCAGGACTCCCAGCAGCAGCATCCCCTGCGAGACGACTGCCATGAACTTCAGGAGCCGCTCGCGGCCGGCGGGGTCGTCGAGTTGCGCTTGCAGCCACTCGATGGGTGACGGGAGCATCAGCCCTTGATGCGCTTGAGGCGGAAAATGTTTTCGCGCTCAAGCTCCTCGAGACGCAGGGTGATGTAGCTGGCGATTTCCTCCAGCTGCGGGATGACCTTGAACTCCAGCGCGTTTACGCGTCGTTTCGTGGATTCGATTTCGTCGAGCAGTTTTTTCATCGTCGTCTCCAGCTCGGCTGCTTCGAGAATCTTGGCGGCGAGCTGCTCGAAGGCGTGCACTGCCTCGTCGACGCGCACAG
>PSPB01000091.1 GCA_003193815.1 Methanobacteriota archaeon | reverse complement strand
GACGTTAACCACGATGGTCCACGCCAGAATGTTCAGGCCGGGGTCGGATTCCATCCAGCGCGCCATGTCACCAGCAGGGTTGCTGAAGGGCGGCATAATGTGTTCCTGGAAGTAGAGCAGCGGCGTTATCAGCGGCACAAGCCACGCCTCGCAGAACCAGTAGCTCCAGTCGTAGAGCGAGGTCATTTGTCAGTCTCCCCGATGCACATGTCAATGCTGCCCATGATGGCTGGCACGTCGGCCACCTTGTAGCCTTTCAGGAAATGCGGCGCCGCCGAAACGGTGGTGAACATGGGGCTGCGAATCTTCCAGCGATAGGGGCGGTCGCTGCCGTCCCCGACGAGGTACATCAGTGCCTCGCCCCGCGAATCCTCGGTGCGCCGGAACGCCTCGCCGCTGGCGCGCAGGGGGACGCTGTCGGCCATCACCCTGCCTTCCGGCATCTTCGCCAGTGCCTGGCGCACGAGGTCCATCGACTGGTGCATCTCATCGACGCGCTGCCGGTAGCGACTGAAGCAGTCACTGCCGCCGCCAGCGGCCGTGTTGGTGACCGGCTCGAAGTCCAGCTCAGGATAGGCATCGTAGGAGTCGGCCTGCCGCAGGTCAAACGGGACCCCGGCACTGCGCAGGTTGGGGCCGGTGATGCCCCAGTTGATGGCGTCGCTGGCGCTGTAGACGCCGACGCCGTCGTTACGCATGCGGAAGATTTTCGAGTTGTCGTACAGGTTTTCGTATTCCTTCAAGCGCCGCTCGAGCGTCTGCATCACCCGCTCCGCCTTGGCTTCGAAGCCGGGCGGCAGGTCACGCTTGACGCCGCCAATCTTGACGTAGTTGTAGAGCAGCCGCCCGCCGCTTGGGATTTCGAGCAGGTTCAGGAACATCTCGCGATCGCGCATGCCGTAGAGGAAACCGGTAATCAATCCCAAATCGGGAAGGTAGGCGCCGAGCCACATCAGGTGCGAGGCGATGCGCTGCAGCTCGAGCACGGCCGTGCGGATATACTGCGCGCGGGGCGGCGCCACGACTCCCATCAGCTCCTCGGCTGCGAGGCAGTAGCAGTGGGTCCAGGTCATCGCGCTGGCGTAGCAGAGCCGGTCGGTGAGCGTCGTGTTCATGAAGTACTTGCGGCGCTCGCCAATCTTCTCGACCGAGCGGTGCAGGTAGCCCAGCTCAGGCACAGCATCGGTGATGGTTTCGCCGTTGACCTTGATGCGCAGGTTCCACAACCCGTGGGTCATCGGATGTTGCGGGCCCATGTGAATCCACATTTCCGCCATTACCACTCCTCCTCATGAATCTCGTAGACGTAATCTTTGCGCAGAGGGTGCCCTGCAAAGCCATCCGGCAACAGCACTCGCTTCAGGTCGGGGTGGCCGATGAAGTAGATGCCCATCAGGTCGTATGCTTCGCGCTCGTGCCAGTCGGCGCCGCCCCACAGGTGGGTGATTGAGTCAACGGTGGGAGTGTCGCGTGGCAGGTCAATGTGGACTTCGAGCATCTGTCCCGCCGCATCGACAATCGAGAAATGGTAGACTAGCTCGAAGCCGGTCTGGTTATCAACCGCCGAAATCAGCGAGCAGTGGTCAAAGCCGAAGTCGTTTTTCAGCGTGCTGAAAAACGAATGGCTTGCCTCGCGGGTAATCGAAATGCGGCCGACGTTAGAGCGCAGCACCGAGCCGTCGCTGGCGCCATCGTGCTGTGTAAGTTGCTGGACGAGTTGCCCGGTTTCCATTTCAACGCCTCAGGAAATATCCTGGTTCCTTCTCGCGAATCTTCTTCTGAAGCGTCAGGAAACCGTGCATCAGCGCCTCGGGTCGGACCGGGCAGCCGGGAATGTAAACGTCCACGGGCATGAAGGTGTCCGCACCCGCGACGACCGAATAGGAATCCCAGTAAGGGCCGCCGCCGATGGCGCACTCACCCATCGCGATGACCCACTTCGGGTCGGCCATCTGCTCGTATAATGTCTTCAGCTTGGGGCGCAGTTTCTCGCAGACCGGGCCATTTACAATCAGAATATCACACTGGCGTGGCGAGGAGCGGTAGACCACTCCCATGCGCTCGGAGTCGTGGTCGGGGCCACCGGCAGCGCCCATCTCGAGCGCGCAGCACATGATGCCGAGATGGAGCGGCCAGGGCGAATAGCGCAGCCCCCAGTTGAAAATCGGGCGCGTGACGCGATTGACCACGTCGCGGATGCCGGTCTTCTCGGCAATATTGTAGACGGCGTCATCGACCCAGTTCAGGAACTGGTCGGAGCGCAGCGTCAGCCAGTCGCCTGACGGGGGGTCTTCCATCATCGTGGCCGGGTCGCTGGTACGCGAACCGAGGCCCTTGCGCATGCGGGGGTTGCCGCGCACCTGTTGCCGGCTCATATCCAGATAACCTCCTCCTTCTTCAACGCGTAGTAGAGTGCGAGCAGGGTCATCCCGACGAAGAGGAACATCACCAGCTTGGCACTGGTGTCGAGGCTGGTGTAGACCAGCACCCACAGCATCAGGAAAACGACGACGAGGTCAAAGACCACGAAGAGGATAGCGAACATGTAATACTGGAAATGGAACTGGATGTGCGCCTCGCCGACCGGCGTTTCACCGCACTCATAAGTAGAGCGCTTCAGGGGGTTCCCGTAGTCGGGCCGGAAGAAGCGACTCATGAAGAAATTCATCAGCGGGAACATGAGCGCAATGACCGCGAAAATCCCGATTGGGATATAGTCGTGACCGAGCACGGCGCCCCCGTGCAGCAACAGTATAAAAAGCGTTCGGGGTCGGCGGCAGCGAACCGTAATAAATCCCCGGGGTGGGGGGCAGGCATGGCACCCGCTAGCGACGCCCGCCGCATAACCACCAATACGCTGCAGACGATGAAGCAGGATGGCGAGAAAATCGCGATGCTGACCGCCTACGATTATTCGCTGGCGCGGCTGGTCGATGGCGCCGGGGTGGACGTCATCCTCGTCGGCGATTCCGCCTCCAACGTGATGGCGGGCAACGAGACCACCATCCCCATCACGCTCGACCAGATGATTTACCACGCCAGCGGCGTCGTCAAAGGGGCGCAGCGCGCACTGGTCGTCGTCGACCTGCCGTTCGGCACTTACCAGGGCGACTCGAAGGCGGCGCTGGAATCGTCAATTCGCATCATGAAAATCAGGCGCGCACGCCGTGAAACTGGAGGGCGGCGCCGAAGTGGGCGAGTCGGTCGAGCGCATCCTGACCGCCGGCATCCCGGTCATGGGTCATTTGGGTCTGACGCCGCAATCCATCTACAAGTTCGGCACCTACACTGTCCGCGCCCGCGAGAAGGCCGAAGCGCAGAAGCTGCTGGCGGACGCGAAGCACCTCGAGCAGGCGGGCTGCTTCGCCATCGTGCTCGAGAAGATTCCGGCGACCCTCGCGAAGAAGGTGAGCGCTGCAATTTCGGTGCCGACCATCGGCATCGGCGCCGGCCCCGACTGCGACGGGCAGGTGCTGGTGCTGCACGACATGCTCGGCATAACGCAGGATTTCTCTCCGCGCTTCCTGCGGCGCTACCTCGACCTCGAAAAGGATATCCAGTCGGCCATCGCGCAATACGTCGGCGACGTGCGCGGCGGCAAGTTCCCGACCGAGCGGGAATCCTACTGAATGGCAACAGCGCCGACCGCCATCCGGGGCGAGCTGCTCGACCTCATCTGCGAGTGCTCCCGCGACCAGCACCCTTACGAGTTCGCGGCGGTCCTGCGGCAGGAAGGCAATATCATCACCGAGCTGCTGCCGCTGCCGGGCGGCATCGCCGGCGACGAGCACGCCATCCTGCCGCTGCACATGCTCCCCGTCGACTGGTCTATCTGCGGTATAGTCCACTCACACCCTATTCCAGACAACCGCTGGTCTGATGCAGACCTGCACCTGTTCCAGAAGTTCGGCACGACCCACATCATCTGCGCCTACCCCTACGACCGCCGGTCGTGGGCCACCTACAACTTCCGTGGCGAACCGGTCGCGCTGGAAGTACTCGAGTGACGGCGGGCGCGTCCCCACACGGCGTGCTGACGGTCATCCCCGTCGCAGCCGGCCACATCCTCGGCCCTCCCGGCCTACTGCTCTACTGGCTCGGCGTCTAGTGGCTGGGCAGGATGTGGTTCAGGAATTTCTGACTGAGTGAACTACGCATATCCGCGTAGCTACGCATCACCTATAACTCCCTGCCTGCTACGCGGCGCGTGGAACGGCCATATGTTATCGTGAACTGCGCCGCGTCGCTCGACGGGAAGATTGCGCTGGCGAACCGGCGGCCGGTGCGACTCTCGTGCGACGCCGACCACCAACGGGTGCACGCGCTGCGGGCGGAGTGCGATGCCGTCATTGTCGGCATTGGCACCGTGTTGCAGGATGACCCGCGGTTATTGCTTGACACGGCGCTGGCTGAAGGCGAGAGCCCGCTACGAGTGGTGCTTGACACGACGCTGCGGACACCGCGCTCGGCGCGGGTGCTGCAGGGCGACGCGCCAACGCTGGTCGCCACCGGTAGCCGGCCGCGGCGACGGGATCTGCGCGGCGCAGAAGTGGTCGCGTGCGGTAACGGCGCGGTAGACTTGGCGCAACTGCTGGAGCTGCTCCATGTGCGAGGGGTGCGCAAGGTGCTGGTCGAAGGCGGCGAGACAGTGCTCTGGTCGTTCCTGACTTCGGGGCTGTGGGACGAGTTCACCCAGTTCGTCGCCAACACGCTCATCGGCGGCGTGACTTCGCCGACTATCGCCGGCGGCGTCGGTGCGGCGACGCCGGCCGAGATGCACGCCTTCGTGCTTGAGAGTACCGAGCGGCTGGGTGACGGTGTACTGCTCCGCTGGCGGCGCGGCTGATTTAGCGCGGGGGCGCTGCCACCACAATGCGCTTTGCGGTGATGGCGTCGGGACGCGGCAGCAACTTCCAAGCGCTCATCGATGCCCGCGCGCGGGGCGAGTTGCCGGGCGCCGAGCTGGTGCAGCTGATTGTCAACAAGCGCGACGCGCAAGCGATTGGACGCGCCGAGGCGGCGGGCATTCCCTGGGAGTTCATCGACTCCGATGTAATGGCGCGCGCCGAGTTCGACCGGCGCGCGCTGGCGGTGCTACGCGACTGCAGCACCGAGGCGGTCGTGCTGGCAGGGTTCATGCGGCTGCTGACGCCGGAGTTTATTGCCGCCTTCCGCCACCGCATCCTGAATATCCATCCGGCGCTGCTGCCGCTCTTCCCCGGCGCGCACGCGCATCGGGACGCATTGGCAGCCGGCGCCAGCGAGAGCGGCTGCTCAGCGCATTTCGTCGATGACGGAATCGACACCGGCCCGGTCATCCTGCAGCAGGCGATCCCGGTCCTGCCGGACGACACCGAGGAATCGCTCGCGGCGCGCATCCTGCCGCATGAGCACCGGCTGCTGCCGGAAGTAGTGCGACTGCTTGCGGCGGGGCGGCTCAAAGTTGAGGGCACCACCGTCTGGATTCTGCCCGAAAAATAGCCTGTAGATTTATATAC
>PSPB01000090.1 GCA_003193815.1 Methanobacteriota archaeon | reverse complement strand
GGCGCACGACGTCGATGAGTCGACCCGCCTCACCAACCTGATGATGGGGGCCGGGATGCTGGAGATGACGGTGATGCTGCTCTGGTTCAGTTTCCGCCATTGGTCGTACGTCCTGCTGCCGTTGCTGACGCTGACGCTGGCTGTCGCCTGGACTTTCGCCTTTACGGGGCTGCTCGGAATCCAGTTGACCGCGATTGACGTGGCGGTAATGCCGCTGGTCGTCGGTCTCGGTATAGACTTCGCGGTCCACCTCAGCCGGCGCTACCAGGAGGAACTGCATCTGGGGCGTTCGGTCGCCGGCGCGATGGAGGTGTCGCTACAGCACACGGGGCGCGCGCTGACGCTGGCGATGCTGACGACCGTGATTGCGTTCCTCTCCGGGGTTACGGCGGGAGTGGGGCCGGTGCGGGACTTCAGCCTCATCTGCGCCTTCGGCATCGCCGCCGCATTCCTGCTGACAGTCTTCTTTCACTCCTCGCTGCGGTTCTGGCTCGACTCGCGCGGCGCGACTCCCGCCGCGCTGCACGATACTCCTGAGTTAGTTGAGGTAACCATCGCGCGGGCGGCGATGGCGGTCGAGCAGCGGCCGCTCACAATCCTGGCAGCGGTCGCGGTGATTACGCTGGTAGCGCTGGCGGGGGCGACCAAGCTCGATACCTCCTTCTCAATCGAGGATTTCCTCTCGGACGACCTGCCAATCATGTCCACGGCCAGCTCCATCCAGACCGATTTCCGTGGCGCCAGCTACGCCCAGTCGCAAATCCTGATTGAGGGCAACCTGACCTACCGCGATTTCCTCGATGACCTCAGCCGGCTGCAATTTGGTGACGGTTCAGGCGAGTATGGTTTTGTCGATGACACCTATATAATTCAGGTTGGCGCCGAACCAAGGGCAGATTCAATCCAGACGCTGGTGCAGACAGCAATTGACGCCGAGTCCTATTCGGTTTCCAGCGGGAACAACCTGACCCATGAATGGCAGGCGACGGTCCCCTTCACGCCCCCAGCCCGCGAAACGATGCAGGTGTCATGGACCACCGACCACCCCGGCACGCCGGCGCTCCCCGGCGCTCCTGACGCTCGAGGTGAGCGTCATCTGGCTCAACACCAGCGGGATGCAGAGCAGCACGGCCAGCTACCAGGCTGACGTCTGGGGAGGCACACCCACTGCCGACAGTTTCGCCTTCACGGTCACCATCCCCGAAACTGCCACGCAAGCCCACCTGCGGTTTACGCACGTCAACGACACGCGCGACGACCCGCTGGTCGAGAACATCGCGGTCCGCAGTGGCGATTTCCTATTCGTCCAGTCGCTGCGCCACAGTTTCAACTTGACGCATGAGGCGGTCAGCTTCAGCCAGACCAGCGACGGTGATATCGGGGAGCTTTTCGATTATTTGTGGCAGCGCGATCTTGACGTGGCGGACGTATTCCTCGGCGCCACCTATGCCGAGCAGGCGCGGCAGCTCCTGCACCGCGACGCTGCCGGCGTGTATGACGCGGCGGTGGTCCGTATCTTCGTCGGGCCGACGCGCAACAACGAGCTGGACAACGAGGGGCTGGAGCAGTTGCTGGTGCAGCTGCACGAAGATGTCCCAGAGGACGGTTTCCCCGGCGCCGAGGTATCCTTCACCGGAGGCCACATCCTGACGATTACGACGGTCAATGCCATCCAGAACACCCAGCTCGCCTCGACGCTAGTGGCGCTATTCCTGGCGGCGGTGCTGCTGGTCGGTATCTACCGCCATGTGGGGCTGGGGCTGCTCAATATCCTGCCGGTAATCCTGGCCGCCATCTGGATTATGGGCACCATGGCGGCGCTGGGAATCACCCTGAACGTGATGACGGTGATGGTCACCGCGCTTACGGTTGGGCTCGGTATCGACTACGCTATCCACATCGTCGAACGATATCGCGAGGAATCGCAGCACCGGGGCGAACAGGCGGCGCTGGAAAACACGATTCACCAGACCGGCGCGGCGCTGCTGATTTCGGGGCTGACGACCGTGGCTGGTTTCGCGGTGCTATTACTGAGCCCGATGCCGCTGGTGCGCAACTTCGGGATAATTACCGCTGCGACTATTGTCTACTCGGTCGTCATCGCAATTCTGGTGCTGCCCAGCCTGATATGGGCCGGTAACCGGCTCAGCGAGTGGGTCAGCCAGCAGCGGTCTGGCTGACCTCGCGCTGCCGCTGTCGCTTCTCCCACAACTCGCGCGCTAGCTGGCGCATGTCCTCGACCGAGTCGGACTCGTCAACGATTTCGACTCCCAGCAGCGTCTCGACCGCATCTTCGAGCGTAATCAGCCCTTGCGTGGTACCGTATTCATCGACGACCAGGAAAGCGTGCTCGCGCCGGGCGATGAACTCATCGAGCAGGTCGGCGACGCTGTCGTCCGGCGCGACGGCGTGCAGCGGCTGAAGCAGGTCGCCTAGCGGGGATTCGCCGCCGCCGCCGCCGTAAGCCTCCATCAGCCGGCTGCGCAGTACGAAACCCACGACGTCATCCAGCCCGGAGTCGGTGACCGGGATGCGCGAGAAGGGGAGCGGCGAGTGCACCTCGACTACCTGCGCGACGGTTTGCGACCGCTGGAAGGTGAGCATGACGGTGCTGGGAGTCATGACGTCCTCGGCGTGGATGTTGTCGAGCGTCAGCAGGTTCCTGATAACTCGCGTCTCGCCTTTGTCGAGTGTCCCCTGGTCCTCGCCCAGTTCGGCGACGGCTATCAGCTCCTCACGCGTCATCTCGGGCTGCGCGCCGTTGGTCGAGATTGAGCGCGAAAATTTCTGCAGGATTACTACCGCCGGCCAAGTGAGCATCACCATCCAGCGGATGGCGTGCGCGGCGGGCGTCGCCAGCTGCCGCCAGTAGGTGGCGCCGATTGTTTTGGGGATGATTTCCGAGAATATCAGGATGAGCAGCGTCATGACAATTGAGGCTGCTGCCAGCCAGTTGCCGCCGCTTTCGTAGAACTGCGCGCCGACCCCGGCCGCGCCGACGGTGTGCGCCACGGTGTTCAGCGTCAGGATTGCCGCCAGCGGCGCATCGATTTCCTCCTTGAAGCGGCGCAGCAACGGGCCGCTGCTGTGCCCTTCCCGGGCCAGCTTCTCGATGTAGGTCCAGTTGGCGGAGAGCAGCACCGCCTCGAGCAGCGAGCAGAGGAACGAGATTCCCAGCGCCAGCAGCAGGAAGAATACCACCTGGGACCACGAGACGGTCGCCAGTTCCACTCCTAGCTCAAGCACCCTTTCGCCTCCTCGCAGGGCATTTCCTGCAGCCGGTATCAAAACGTATTCGATTACTCAATTGGCGTTTCCTCGCGGCACGCTCCCGAAGGGAATGCCATTGCTGAAAAACAGGAATCAGTTAGTCTCGACACAGGAACGCTTTCAGCTCCTCCCGGACACAGTCAAGCAGCGAAGTGCTTCCATTCCACTGCTCGTCAACCAGATAACTGTAACTCTCGCGCATTTCCTCGACGATGCCCTGCAACTCCTGCCCGAATCCTGCCGGTGGCGTGCCGGAAACGATGCCGGCCAGCATCAGTGGATTCGCCCGCTGCAGCATCACGTTGAGGTCGCCGGCACGCAGGTGCTCGAGCAACCCGTCGCGCGTTGAGAAAGAGTCGCCCACGAAGTCGCTGACGGCGGTCAGCATCGAGCCTACGATTTCGCTGTCAACCGACTGGTTTTCCCGCAGTGACGCGTGCGCCAGAAGCCGCCCGTCGTCGAACAGCAGGAACAGTTCCTGCAGTTGCCAGTCGAGGTCTTCGCCCTCCTCCATCAGGGGCTCTGACGGTTTCAGGTATATAAAAGGGTGACTCAGCGCGAGGATGACCAGTAGTGGATGAATTCAGTCAGGTCGCCCCGTATCTCGATGAGGCTGCTGGTATCGCCGTTCCAGCTGCGACCGATGATGTAGCCATATTCGCCCCATAGTTCATTGAGGTATTCCTTCATCACCACACCAAAATCGTCGGGCGCGGTCCCCGAAATGACTCCCGCGAGGTAGAGTGGCTCCCGTCGCTGGACGTAGAGGTTGATGTTGCCGTATTTCAGGTTTTCAAGGCTGGCTTTGTCATCAGCGCGAAACGAGTCCTTGATGAAATCACCGATGGCGGTCAGCATCGAGCTGACGATTTCCGAATCGACCGTCCGCGACCCGTGCAGTGTCGAGTGCGAAATCAGGCGACCGTCGTCGTAAATCAGGAACAGCTCCTGGCTCCTGGACCTTGAACGGGAACAGTCGCGCCAGCGGGTTCCGTGATGCGCGGAGCTCCTCCAGCGCCGCCCTGCTCCCGGACGCGGCCGCGACGCCGCGCGGCCGTGTTAGCAGTGTGTCGACGAAGCCGTCCATGTCGCGCCGCAACTCCTCCGAGGCGATGGCGCCGACATACTGCCGCGCCAGCCCGAACAGGATAATCGTGTAGCAGAGTCCGGTCGAGAAGGGGAACGAAACAAACAGGTAGGCGAGCAGCGCCGCGCCCCCGAAGAGCAGCGGCCGCAGCAGGCTGCCCCCGTAGCGGTAGCTGATGGCGACAATCAGCAGCAGTTGCAGCACCACCGCTATCGCTATCACGCGGCCGTCGGCCCACTGCGGTGCCGCACTCATGGTAATCTCGCCTTCGGCCGGGTCGTAGCTGGCGGTGTCGCTCGCCAGCAAGTCAATGCCCAGCCAGCCTCCCATCGGAGTGCGCAGGTGGTCCAGCACAAATTTGCTGGTTTCCAGCTTTACGTCGGGCGGATAGCTGATGACCAGTTCCGCCTCGAGCGCGCTAGCGTTGTTCAACTGGCTGACAAACATCAGGGGGTGGAGCATTGCGTTATCCGCGAGGCTGAACTGAATCGTGAGTCGCAGGTTCCCCCGTTCTGCCGAGAGTGCGCTGACGCTGGCCGAATCCACCGCGTCGCTGCCAAGGATGGCTGCCGTGAGGCTGGCCGTGTCGTTGCCTCCCGGCATTGGTGCAGTCAGGTAGCGCAGGACCGCCTCCGCGTTCGGCTCGCCCGAGAGGGAGAAATTCGTATCAAGGTATTGTTCGCGCAGCCCCGCCCAGTCCATCCCTTCAGGGGGATACGGGCCTCCCGGCCACGCCAGTTCAAGCCTGATTTCGCCCTGCTGCTGGCTACTGAATTCGAGGCTGGCCTCCAGCGTCGTGCCGCCTGCGACTGCGTCTGCTGGCCCCGGCGCCAGCAGCAGCGCCAGCATCAGGATTCCCGCGATTACTCGCACGGCGCGGCCGTATCGACGCGGTTTTAAACAGTTGGCGTTCGGCGAAACCGCTTTTATCCCCCTCTGCTACGGCGCGGCATGGCCCGGTTCCCTGAGGCAGAGGCACGCCTTTTCAACAAGAAAATCTGCATGAAGTGCAACGCCCGCAACGCCATCAAGGCGGTTCGCTGCCGCAAGTGCAACTCGAGCGACCTACGAAGCAAGGCGCGCGAGTCGCGCGGGAAGTAAGCCGGCG
>PSPB01000089.1:3276-4671 GCA_003193815.1 Methanobacteriota archaeon | reverse complement strand
TTTCGGCTGATGGCGCAGCAGTGGAAGGTGATGGAGACGCTTACGCCGCAGGACTTCCTGAACTTCCGTGACAAGCTTGGTACCGCCTCCGGCTTCGAGTCGTTCCAGATGCGCGAGATGGAGACGCTGCTCGGCCCGCAGCTACTCGATGGCAAACCGCGCGAAATGGACGGGCCGGCCGAACCGCGGCCGCTGGTCGCCGTCGTTGGTGACTGGCTGGCGCGTACGCCCATCATGGGCTCCGCGCCGGGCGACGCGGGCGACGACGCGGTCGTCGCCCGCTTCATCGAGGACTATCTCGCAGCGCACGCCACGCTCGGCGCCGAAACTGCGGAGCGCTACGGCGGCTCGCCCGAAGTCAAGGCGCGCTTCGGTGCCGAGGCCGAGAGCGCGCGCGAGTTCTTTGCGGACGGCGACGGGGTGGACCGCGCTCGCGCAGGGCTGCTCTTCATCGAGTCCTACCGCGAGCTACCGCTGCTGGCGTGGCCGCGACGGCTGGTCGACACGGTCGTCGAGCTGGAGCAGCAGATGGTGCTCTGGCGCTCGGCGCACGCGCGGATGGTCGAGCGCATCATCGGCCGGCGCACCGGCACCGGCGGGTCGAGCGGGGTCGACTACCTTGACTCGACGACGCAATGGCGCGTTTTCGGGGACCTGTGGGCGGTGCGCACGCTGCTGATTCGGAAGGACGCGCTGCCGCCGTTGGAAAACGCCGAGTTCTACGGCTTCGCGGGAGACGAAGATGGCTGATCTGACGGGCAAGCGGGCGCTGGTTTGCGGCGGCACCAGTGGCATCGGTGCCGCCACCGCCGAGGCGCTACGCGACCGCGGAGCCGCGGTCACGATACTGGCGCGTTCCGCCAGCGGCGACGCGGCGCTGGCGTGCGACTTGGAAGATATCGATGCACTGACGATAACTATAAAAAAGGAAATTGACGCCAACAGCGCGTTCGAAATCCTGGTTAACAACTCCGCTGGCCCGCCGGCGGGACCGCTGCTGGAGGCGGCGCCAGCTGACTTCGAGAAGGCGATGCGCCGCCACCTGCACGCGTCGCACACGTTGGTGCAACTGCTGCTGCCGGGGATGCGCGCCGCGGGTTACGGGCGTATCATCAACATCATCTCGACTTCCGTAAAGGAGCCGATTCCGGGGCTTGGCGTCAGCAATACCGTGCGCGGCGCGATGGCGGCGTGGGCCAAGACGCTCGCGAAGGAGCTGCCACCCGGAATTACAATCAACTCGGTCCTGCCGGGCTTCACGGCGACGCAGCGGCTGGAGGAGCTGAAGCAGACGCTCGCCACGCAGCGCGGCGTCTCGCCTGCGGAAGTCGAGGCGGCGTGGCTCGCGACCGTGCCTGAGGGCCGGCTGGCGCAGCCGTCGGAGCTGGGGGCGGT
>PSPB01000089.1:0-3270 GCA_003193815.1 Methanobacteriota archaeon | reverse complement strand
GGCTTCGTGCGCGGCGTCGCGCTCCCGGTCGATGGCGGGCGGCTCGCTTCCATCTGAACATGCAGTTCGACATTTTTCTCTCAATTTGCCATACTCCTGTCGGTGGCCACCTGCCAAGCGAGGCGGAGATGTTCCAGAATTTCTTCGCGCAGCTCGAGGCGGCCGACGCGCTGGGGTTTGGTACGGCGTGGGTCGCGCAGGCCCACTTGTCGACCGAGGTGCAGAAGCGCAACCGCCAGCCGGTGGTCCCCCACTGGGAAGGCGAAGTTGGCTTGTGTACCGACTTCTTCCAGCTGGCGCAGACGTGCTTCGCCCGCACGGAGCGCATCGAGGTTGGCAGTGCGGTGATGAGCCTGCTGACGCACGGCGGCCCGGTCGGCATCGCCGAGCGCACCGGTGCGTTCCTGGCGCTGCACGGACTCGACCCTGCCGAGGAGCGGCGGCTGCGCATCGGCTTCTCCGCCGGCCGCTTCGAGTTCATGGCGCGGCCGTACGGCATCGTGCCACGCGACGCCGTCGAGGAAGTGGCGTGGCCCGCACTGCGCGGGCAGATTTTCGCCGAGGCGTGCGAAATCTTCCTGCGGCTGCTCAACGGCGAGGTGCTCAGCAGCGAAACGGTGCGCAGGACCGTGCTGAGCCGCGAGAAATTCCGTTCCGATGAGGACTGGCAGAGGGTGCAGGACGCGGCGGTCGCGCGTGATGCGCTGGCGGCAGCGCCGGACGAAATCCCCATCCCGAACCGCTACGAATTCGAGGAGCTGAAAACCATCCCGCAGGAGTGGCGACAGGAGCTGCTCGACCTCATACTTGGAAGTCATGACCCGCCGCTGCAGGTGGCGTGTAACCGCTGGCGGCCGGTGAAGACCTTCAATCTCTCAATCACGCCGCCCGCAGTAATCGATGCGACGCACGCGCGGATGCGCGACTGCTACCACCCCGACGGAGGGCCGTGGCAGAGGCACTACATGCCGCGCACAGTGTTCGTGTTCCTGAACGAGGAGCCGGGACTGGCGGCGGCCGAGCGCTCGGCCGCCGCCCATGCGGAAGCCCGGCAGGCGCTCGGCAGCTACTGGGGCGCGCTCGAAGGCACGATTGACCCCATGAAGGTCGCCAGTGCTGCCGACAACGCGGTCATCGGCAATGCCGAGGAGGTCGCTGCGCAACTCACCGAGCGGTTCGACCCCGAGGATTGCGTCATGGCGTGGTTCGATTTCTTCAACCACGACTCGGAGCGGGTGGTGCGCAACATGGAGGCGTTCATGCAGAAGGTCGCCCCGCAGGTGGCCGGACTGCAATGAGCCATCCCGTCGACTCAAGCGAACTTTACCCCGAAAGCCCGCTTGGTGACCTAGGGGGCGACGTCCCGACGGGGCGCGACGTCGAGTGGGAGCCGCTGGTGGATTACCGGCGCAACGGCGTCTCGGAGACGACCATCCACGGCGCGGTCGCGTGGGCGCACGGTGGCGAGGCCATCCACAGCTTCGGTGGCAACGTGCTCTGCTACGGCCGGTCGATGATGAAGCCGTTGATGCTCAAGGTCTTTGCCGAGGAGCTGGCCGACCTTGCGTGGGAGCAGAAAGCCATCACCGTCGCGAGCCACAACGGGACGGCCGAGCACGTGCGCGCGGCGCAATCGTTGCTGCCGCGCTCCGACTGGGGGCTGATGCAGACGCCGCTTGACACCCCGCTAGTGCAGTTCGGCCGGCAGGTGCGCCGCTCGCGCCGTTGGTATTCCAATTCGTCGGGGCAGCACGCCGCCATTCTGCGCGGCTGCCGCGCCCGCGGCTGGAACCGCGCCGGCTACACGCTGCCGAGCCACCCCTTCTTTTTCGCGTTCCTGGAGCAGGTGCGGCGCTACCTTGGCCCGCAATGGGAGCCGCTGCGGATTGCGCGCGACGGCGACGGGCTCCCGACGCTCTCGAATACGGTTAACGAGCTGGCGACCTGCTACGCCGGACTGGCGCGGGACCGCGACGCGGACTGGATTTGGGAGGCGATGGTGCGTCACCCCGACCTGGTCGGCGGTTTCAATCGGCTCGACACGACCATCATCAAGTCGGGCCACGGCCGCGTCATCGCCAAGGAGGGCGCCGACGGGTTGCTCGGACTGGCAATCGACCACGATGATTTCCCCGCAGGGCTGGGTATCGTGGTCAAGCTCGCGCACGGCTGGAACCCGCAGGCGGGCTGGTATGTCGCGCGCGGCATCTTGGGAGTGCTCGGCATCGAGCTGCGCAACCCCTACCCGTTGCGGCGCCAGAAGGCGTTTCTCGTCCCTGGCGTCGTCCCGGAACGCTACCTTGAGGCGCTGGAGGGCATCCCGACCTGGGACGACTGGGACCCCGACCAGGATCGCTGGTATTTCGACCCCGAACAATATCGAGGTGAGGCGTGAAACGGCTCGCCAACCTGATTGGCGGCGAGTGGCTTCCGCCGCAGGACGGCCAGTATTTCGACGACCACAACCCCGCCACCGGCGCGAAAATCGCCGAAATTCCGTCGTCGACCGTGGACGACATCGAAGTGGCGGTTGCCGCCGCCCGTGCCGCGCAGCCGGCGTGGGGCGCGCTCCCGCCCGGGGAGCGCGCCGACTGGCTCGACCGCATTGCCGATGCGCTGGAGGCGCGCAGCGACGAAATCGCCGAACTCGAGAGCCGCGATACCGGTAAGCCGGTCGCGCTGGCGCGCGCTGTGGACGCCGCGCGCAGCGTCCTGAACTTCCGTTTCTTCGCCGAACTGGGGCGCGAACTTCCCGAAGAGCAGTATTTAATGGAAGACGCGGTCAACGTGGTGGTGCGCAAGCCGGTCGGCGTGGCCGGATTGATAACGCCGTGGAACCTGCCGCTCTACCTGCTTTCCTGGAAGGTCGCACCCGCGATCCTGATGGGCAATACCGTCGTTGCCAAGCCGTCACGGCTGACGCCGCTGACTGCCAACCTGCTGGCTGAGGTCGTGACTGAGGCGGGGCTGCCGGCCGGGGTCGTCAATCTGGTCCACGGCAGCGGTTCCGTCTGCGGCAGCGCGCTGGTCGAGCATCCGGCCGTCGGTGCCGTCTCGTTCACTGGCGGGACGGCGACGGGGCGGCGCGTCGCCGCCGGCGCCGCGCCGCTCTTCAAGAAACTCTCGCTCGAACTCGGCGGCAAGAACGCCACGATTGTCTGCGCTGACGCCGACCTTGAAAAGACGGTCCCGGGCGCCGCCCGCGCGGCGTTCATGAACCAGGGGCAAGTGTGTCTTTGCGGCAGCCGCTTGCTAATCGAGCGCTCCATT
>PSPB01000088.1 GCA_003193815.1 Methanobacteriota archaeon | reverse complement strand
AGTGCCGGTGTAAAGGACGGGATAGGCGTCGCCGAGCCGCTGCGCGACGTAGTTGGCGTTGAGGATGGCAACCTGCGTCGCTTCGCGCAGCCCGGCAGCGCCCATCATCGCGATGTACGCCCACGTTATCGGCAGGATTAGCGGGCTGCCGAAGTTGGCGGCCGAGACGGCACCGCCGGCGCCGTCTCCCGCAAGCGGGTCGCCCGGCAGGAATGGCGCGAGGTGGGCGGCGACGCCGATGGGCCCCATGCCGGGGCCGCCGCCGCCGTGCGGGATGCAGAATGTCTTGTGCAGATTGAGGTGGCAGACGTCGGCGCCGAACTCGGCCGGCCGGCAGAGGCCGACCATCGCGTTGAGGTTGGCGCCGTCGAGGTAGACCTGCCCGCCCGCGGCGTGGACGACGTCGCACACTTCGCGGATGTGCGCTTCAAAGACGCCGTGCGTCGAAGGGTAGGTGACCATCAGCGCCGCCAAGGCCTTACCGCACTCGGCTGCCTTCGCGCGGAGGTCGGCGAGGTCGATGTTGCCGTCGGCGTCGCACGCGACCGGGACAACGCGCATGCCAGCCATCACCGCCGAGGCGGGGTTGGTGCCGTGCGCGCTGGCGGGAATCAGGCAGGCGTCGCGTTCCCCTTCGCCGCGCGACGCGTGGTAAGCGCGAATCGCGAGCATCCCCGCCAGTTCGCCCTGCGAGCCGGCGTTGGGCTGGAGCGAGATGGCGGCGAAGCCGGTCATTTCGCAGAACCATGCTTCGAGGTCGGCAATCAGCCGGCGGTAGCCGGCCGCCTGCTCCGCCGGCGCGAAGGGGTGGAGGTCGGCGAAGCCGGGCCACGATATCGGCTCCATCTCGGCCGCCGCGTTGAGTTTCATGGTGCACGAGCCGAGCGGAATCATGCTGGTGTTCAGCGCGAGGTCCTTCGTCTCGAGCCGGTGCAGGTAGCGCATGAACTCGGTCTCGCTGTGGTAATTGTTGAAAATCGGGTGCGCGAGGTAGGGCGATGCGCGCGCCAGCGCGGCCGGCAGCGCGCCGCCTTGCGGGGACGCCAGTTTCGCGCCGAAGACCGCCAGCAGCTCCACGAGTTCGGCTTCGCCGACGGTCTCGTCGAGCGCGATACCGACGTCGCCGTCGCCGAGGTCGCGCAGGTTGATGCCGCGCTTTGCGGCGCGTTCGAGCGCGCCGGGGGCGGTGACACGCAATGTATCGAAGTAGTGGTCGTGCGCGACCGGAACGCCAGCCGCGCGCAGCGAAGCCGCGAGCGTCCCCGTAAGGCAATGCACCCGCTCCGCGATGGCGCGCAACTTGCGGGGGCCGTGGTAGACCGCGTACATCGCCGCGGTGACCGCGAGCAGGACTTGCGCGGTGCAGATGTTGCTCGTCGCGCGGTCACGCCGGATGTGTTGCTCGCGCGTCTGCAGCGCCAGCCGCAGTGCGGGCGCGCCATGCGCGTCGCGCGAAACGCCGACGAGCCGGCCCGGCAGCCGCCGCTTGAGCGCGTCGCGCGTCGCGAAGAACGCCGCGTGCGGGCCGCCGTAGCCCAGCGGCACGCCGAAGCGCTGCGACGAGCCGACGACAATGTCGGCGCCCCATTCGCCGGGCGGCTTGAGCAAGCAGAGCGCCAGCAGGTCGGTCGCGACGACCGCCAGCGCGCCCGCCTTGTGCGCCGCGGCGACCACGCCCGCGTAGTCGCAGACCGCACCGTCGGTGGCAGGATACTGCAGCAGCACGCCGAACACATCGTCGTCGAACTCCATCGCCGCCGGCGGGGCGACGACGATGCGCAAGCCCAAGGGAGCAGCGCGGGTGCGCACGACGGCGATGGTTTGCGGATGGCAGTCGGCGGCGACCACGAAGGTGGCGCGGTCGCCGCGCGCGGAGTTGCACGCCATCGCCATCGCTTCGGCGGCGGCGGTCGCTTCGTCGAGCAGCGAGGCGTTGGCGATTTCCATCGCCGTCAGGTCGCAGACCATGGTCTGGAAGTTGAGCAGCGCTTCCAGCCGCCCCTGCGCGATTTCCGGCTGGTAAGGGGTATACGCGGTATACCAGCCGGGGTTCTCGAGCAGGTTGCGCCGCAGCGCCGGCGGCGTGATGGTGCCGTAGTAGCCCATCCCGAGGTAGCTACGCGCCACCACGTTGCGCCCCGCGAGCTCGCGCAGCGCCGCCAGCGTCGCCGCTTCCGAGAGCGGCGGCGGCAGTTCGAGCGTCCCCGCCAGGCGAATGTCGGCCGGCACGACCGCGTCGGCCAGCTCGTCCAGCGTCGCGCAGCCGAGCTCGGCGAGCATCTCGGGGATGTCGGCCGGCGCCGGCCCGATGTGCCGGCGCACGAAGGTATCGGGATGCTCGAACCGCGCCATTCTGACCCCCCCAGAAAATCCGCTTACTTATGGCTGCGCGTTTTCAGCCGCGGCGTGCTTACGGTTCAACTTATAAGGGGCGGTCGCGAATTCGCCAAACGGCCCACTGGGGCCAGGAAGTGAAAAAATGCAGCACGAGATAATGATGGTGGTCATGCTGGTCTTCTATGTTTTCACCGGCTACTGCCTGATGGTGATTGCCCAGAAGACGGGACATGGGGACAATGGCTGGTGGGGCTTCATCCCTATCCTGAACCTGCTGCTGATGTTCCAGATTGCCGGCAAGCCGCTCTGGTGGATTATCCTGTTACTGATTCCGATAGTGAACTTGGTGATTATAATCCTGACTTATCTGGCGATGGCCGAGGCGCGCGGCAAGCCGGCCTGGATGGGGCTTCTCTGTATCATCTGGATTGGCTTCCCCATCTTGGCGTTCAGCGACTGAAGCCGCCGCGTGCTCTAAATCTCCCCCCGGGATGAGAGCTTCCGTGCAGTCAAACACTGTGCGGCTTTTCACCCCGCGCGAGGCGAACGCGATGCTGCCGGTCCTGCGGCCGTTGCTGGTCGCGCTGGCCGACAAGTGCGCTGAGCGGGAGCAACTCGAGGAGCTGCTGATTGAGGCCGAACAGGACTCAGGCAAGGGGCCGGCGCGCGACCGCATCGAGCTGGAGGTGCGGCTCGACGCCAACCTGGCGGAGCGCAAGCGGCTCTTCGAGGCGCTGGCGCGGCACGGCATCGAGGTGAAGGACCCGGCGCTGGGGCTCATCGACTTCCACGCGCAGCGCGGGGCGGAGCTGGTCTATCTCTGTTACCGGCTGGGCGAGTCCGCCGTAACGCACTGGCACCCGCTCGACGATGGCTTCAGCGGCCGCCAGCCGCTCGAGAGCGAACCCGAGATATTGCGCGCTTAACCGCCTTCCCAGCGCGCGAACAGGTCCGCNNTTGACGTTGTCGTCAAGGCTCTGCGGGCGGTTGTAGAACGCCGGTGCGGCGGGCGCGATTATCGCGCCCGCCGTCGAGAGCCGCAGCATGTTCTCGATGTGGATGTGGCTGAACGGCGTCTCGCGCGGCACGAGGATTAGCGGCCGGCGCTCCTTGAGCATCACCGCGCCGGCGCGCGTCAGCAGGTTGTCGTTGACCCCCGCAGCGAGCTTGCCGAGCGTGTCCATCGAGCAGGGGACGATGACCATCGCCCGCGCGCGGAACGAGCCGGAGGCGATGGAGGCGGCTACATCGTTGTTGGGGTGCACCACGTCGGCCAGCGCTTCGACGTCAGCCCAGTCGCCATCGCACTCATGCTGGTGCACCAGCTGCGCCGAGTCAGTCGCGACGAAGTGGGTCTCGACCGGCTGCTCCCGCAGCGCTTCGAGCAGCCGCACCCCGTAGGCGATGCCGGAGGCGCCACTCATGCCGACCACGATGCGGTCCATTTCAGCCGGGAAGCGCTCGCGGGCTTAAGGCTTCAGGCGAAGCCGGCAGACGAGGTCCCTACGCGCTCCCTTCGCGCCACGCCTGCATCTCGGGCGACTCGTTTTCCCAGCCGAGGTGCTTTTGCACCTGCTTGCCGGCGCCATCGAGGTCGGGCATTTCCCCGGTGCGGGCGAACTCGTAGAGCGCCGCGACCACCACCACTTCGGCGGTGTTGGTCCAGAGGATGGCGAGCAGCATCAGCACGACGATGGCGATGATGCCGGGCAGCACGAGGCCGAGCAGTATCAGCGGGATGCCGACCGCGAACGCGACCAGCACCAGCAGGAAGCCGATGAGGCCCACGCCAAGGCCGCTGGTGATGTTCTCGCCCCAGGTCTTCACGAACAGACCCTTGCTCGAGTTGAAGGCATCGCGGACGCCCTTGTCCTCGAGGACTATCATGGGGATGATGAAGAAGGTGGTAATCCACCACGCCGTTTCGGCGATGAAGGCGAAGATAGCGCCCACTACCTGCATGGCAGGGTTCTTCGAGTTGGCGGCTGCGTCGCGGATGAGTCGCATAAGTATCCCGAAGATACCGGTGATGATACCCCACACGACGATAGTCGGCAGGTGTCGCATCGCAGCCGAGATGCCGGTCATGAAGCGCGGGTCGCCACCGGTGAGCCGCATATGCGCACTGTAGGTGATGGCGCAGTTCCAGAAGACGACGAAGGTCGCACCGATTGTATAGGTGAAGAAAATCCAGGCGAAGTAGGGGCCTGTCGCCGTGGTTTTGTCCTCCGGGTCGGTGGTCATGGCCCAGTCGAACATCGGCATTCCCATTTCGTAGCCGATGCCCGGCAACGCACCGGCGAATACAGTCAGCCCGACCATGATGCTCGAGAAGAGCATGTAGACCAGCAGCTCCGGGTCGCGCCAGACAACGCCGAAGCTGAGCTTGCTGATGGCCCAGCCGCGGGCGATGGTGTCGAAGAAGCCCATGCGGGCGCCTGTCGCATACTGTTCATAAAGCTGGCGGCCCGCCGCCAGCCGTAAATCCCGCAACCGTTGCCACCCCGATGGAGTTCACCGCCCCGGGCAAGGTCATCCTGTTCGGCGAGCACGCGGTCGTCTACGGCCAGCCCGCCATCGCGGTGCCGCTCTCGGGACTGCGCGCGCGGGCGTGGGTCGAGCCGACGCGCGACGGGGCGGGGCTGGTAATCCACGCGCGCGACCTTGGCCAGCGGCTGACGCTGGGCGGCGACCCGGCGCACCAGTTCTCGGTCGCGGCGCAGGCGGTGCTGGCGCGCGCTGGCGCCCCGGAGCCGAACGCGACGGTCAATCTCGAATCGGCCATCCCATCGGGGGCCGGCATGGGCAGCAGCGCCGCCACTTCGGCCGCCGTCTGCCGCGCGCTGGCGGCGCATCTCGGCGCGGAGCTGTCGGCGAACGCCGTCTCGAATATCGTCTTCCAGGCCGAGCGGGTGGTCCACGGCACGCCTAGCGGCATCGACAACACCGTCGTCGCCCACGAGGAGCCGGTCTGGTTCATCAGCGGCAAGCCGCCGCGGCCGTTCCGGTCGC
>PSPB01000003.1 GCA_003193815.1 Methanobacteriota archaeon | reverse complement strand
CGGAATTATCACGGTCAACTTCCACTGGAATAGCTACCCTCTGCTCCACGGCGTGGCGGCCTTCATGTTCTTTACTTCGTTCCTGCTCTGGAGTACCTTCGTCTGGCGGCTGCTCGAAAACTCGGGCCGGAGCCACACCGTCAGGCGAATCGCGATATTTTCAGGCTGGCTATTCTATGTCCTGATGATATTGTTCGGCAACCTTGAGAGCCGGGAACTGATTGCAGCCGGCGAGGGGGTTTTCCATCGCATGGAAAACCCCCCGTTGGTTGGCGACGAGCGGTCGCTCTACCTAAACCTGATAGCATTCTGTGAGTGGAGCATGGTCTTCTCGTTCTACGCTGGCGCGCTCTCCTTCCGCCGCGAGCTGGAAGACGTGCGGCTCTAGCCGCTACCAGCATCTAGCGCGACCGCAGTGCCGGCTCGCTTTCTTTTATATATTCATCGATAGTCATTACCTTCTTGTAGCTCATCGCTTTGTAGGTGGCTCTCGGCACCGGTTTCCCGGTCCCGCGATCGCGCCTCCAGCAAGCCAAGCGAGATTAGCGCGTAAAACCCTTATAGCGCGAGTGGCTCGCCCGGCCGTTGGGCAACGTCGACGAAGAGCTGCTGTACGCTATCCGGGCGATGGAGGTGCTGTTGCAGTCGGGCGTCGGCATCGCGGAGGCGATGAAGCATGTCGCCGATGAGGACTACGGTGACCTCTCGGTCGAGTTCGGGCGCATTTTCAAGGCGATTGACGCCGGCGCCGGTATGAGCGAGGCGGTGCGGAAGCAGATGCGCGCTACCTCATCGGCAGGGCTGCGGCACACGCTCTCAGCGCTGGCGATGTCCATTGAGCAGGACACCAACGTCATCGACCGGTTGCGCTCGATTGCTGACAAGGAATCCCGCTCGCGCCGCATCGAGCTACAGGCGTTCGTCGAATCCCTCAGCGCGGTCTCCGAGCAGTTCCTGATAATATCGGTGCTGGTGCCGATTATCGTCGTGATTATGGCCGTGATTGACGCGCTGGTTGGCGGCGCTGGCGGGGCGTTTGGCGGCAATATGCCGCGGATGCCACCCGCCTGCACGCCCATCCTGTTCCTGCTGGCGATGCTAGCGATTGCGGGGCTGATTGTGCGCACCCGCTCGCAGGAGCCGAAGATATGAGTCTGCACGAAATGCTGGACCCTTTCTTCGCTGGCATTGACGGGATTCCGTCAGCCATCGGGGCACTGGTCTGGATCGCGCTGGGTCTCTGGGCGGTCGGGAGCTACATCATTTATCTGCCGCTGAAGCGGCTCTTTGCCGAGCGTACCGAGCTCGAGAACGTTTGGCCCGAGGTGCTCGGGGAGCTGGCGGAGAACCTGCGCGCTGGGATGGGCGTTGAGTCGGCGCTGGACGCGGTCGCCAATGCCCGCAGCGACCGCATGGGCGAGATGCTGCGGCAGGCGGTCACGGAGATGCATGACACCTCATTCACCGAGGCGATGCGGGACTTCGCAGAGCGCAGCCGTTCGCCGATGATTTCGCGCGTCGTGAGTATCCTCAACGTGGCGCTGGTCTCCTCGGGCAGCTTCTCGGAGACGCTCGAACTGCTCTCGGAGGAGTTCTGGGAAATATACCTGCTGCGCAAAGAACGCATCGCCAAGACCAAGGGCACTGCCGATTTCATCCTCTGGTCGGGCGCGCTCATCTGTCCTGCGCTGCTCGGCTTCATCGTCGCCGTCTTTGGCTCCGGGACTGTCGGCAGCTTCCAGCTTGTAATCGAACTCGGGAGCCTGAACCAGATGCTGTTGCTCTACGTAATGGTGCTCGGCGCCGCGGGAGTCCTGATGCAGTCGGTCATCCTGCAGACGATGCGCACCGCGCTGCTGCGCATCCCGCTCTACATGCTGCTTGCCAACACCACGCTTTTAGTGGCTCTGAAGCTTCCGGCGGCATTCCTATGAGTCAGGGCAAGCTAATCGCAAAATATCCCAATGCCCACGTCATTAAGCAGCCGGGGCAGGACCTGCTGGTCTACCGCGTGCTGAAGTTGAACCGCTCGACTAGTTACGGGCCGCTGCGTCCGCTGCTCGAGGACGACAACCTGGAGGAGGTGATGTTCAACAATCCCGCCAAGCCGGTGATGGTTTACCATCGCAAGCACGGCATGTGCGTCACCAACATCAGCATGACCGAGGAGGAGGCGGTCAAGGTCATCCAGAAAATCGCTGCCTACGTCGGGCGCAAGATTGGGATGGAAAACCTGCTTCTCGATGGGCGGCTGCCTGACGGCAGTCGTGTTAACGCCACGCTGCCGCCCGCGTCTCCCGGCGGCCCGACGCTCACGATTCGCAAGCAGACGCAGGACCCGCTTACCTTCGTTGACCTGATTGGCTTCGGGACGTTGACGCCCCGGCTGGCGGCGCTGTTGTGGATGTTCGTCGACGGAATGGGCGCTGCGCCCTGCAATATTCTGGTTTCGGGCGGTACCGCTTCGGGTAAGACGTCGACGCTGAACGTGCTCGGCCTCTTCATCCCGTCGCAGGTGCGGCTGATTACCATTGAAGATGTGTCCGAAATCCAGCTGCTCCACGAACACCACGTCCAGCTCGAGACGGTCAACCCGGCCAAAGCGGGCGACCCCGAGCTCGACATGGACGCGCTGCTGAAGAATACGTTGCGCATGCGCCCCGACCGGCTGATTGTAGGTGAGGTGCGGGGTGCCGAGGCGCGCACGCTATTCACGGCGATGAACACCGGCCACGACGGCTGCATGGGCACGGTGCACGCCAACACTGCACAGGAGTCGGTGCAACGGCTGATCAACCCCCCGATGTCGGTGCCCCCCATCATGCTCAACGCTCTGCACCTGATTATCATGCAGAGCAAGCTCAACATTGGTGGGCAGCAGGTGCGCCGTATCACTGAGGTTTCGGAGATGGCGGGCCTTGAGGGCGACAAGCCGCGCCTCAACACGATTTTCCGCTGGGACCAGGGCAAGGGTAAGCTGGTCGAGACCGGCGTCCCGAGCAAGCTGCGCGAGCGCATCGCCAGCGCGGCAGGGGTTTCACCAGCCAAGTTCGACGAGATGGCGCGCAACCGGCAGAAAATCATCGAGACGCTGGTCGAGCGCGGGATTTCCGACATCACGCAGGTCTCGCGCGTCGTGCAGAACTACTACCAGAAACTGGGCCGCTGATGGCGCGCACTTACGCCGAGGCGGGGGTCGATATTGACGCTAGCGACCGCGCTACCGCCGCGCTGGTGGCACAGCTCGGCAGCGCGACGCGCAAGGGCGACGGCGCCCCCATCACGCTGGAGAACGGCTTCGCAGGACTGGTGCAGCTCGGCGCCGGGGCGCTGGCGGTCTGCACCGACGGAGTCGGCACCAAGCTGCTGCTGGCGCGCGAGCTGAGCAGTCTCGAGACGGTCGGCATCGACTGCGTGGCAATGAACGTCAACGACCTCATCTGCGTCGGCGCCGAGCCGCTCTCGTTCGTCGACTACGTCGCGCTGGAGGAGCCCGACGCGGAGCTGATGGCGCAGCTCGGCGCCGGCCTCGCCGAGGGGTGCCGGCAGGCGAACTGCACGCTCTCGGGCGGCGAAACGGCGGTCGTGCCGGAGCTGGTGCGTGGCTTCGACCTGGCCGGTACGGTGGTCGGCTGGGTCACCCGCGAGGCGATTATTGACGGCTCGCGCGTCGACGTCGGCGACGCGCTGATTGGCCTCGCCTCGTCCGGGCCGCACTCCAACGGCTACACGCTCATCCGGCGGCTATTCGACGGCGACCCTGCCCTTGGCGCGCAGCTGGTCGCGCCGACGCGCATCTACGTCCGCTCGGTGCTGGCGCTGCTCGCGGCGGTGGAAGTACACGCGCTGGCGCACGTTACTGGCGGGGGGCTCGAGAACCTGCCGCGCATGAACCCCAGCTTCCGCTATGTCGTTGACAACCCGCTGCCGGTCCCCCCAGCTTTCGACTGGCTACAGCGCAAGGGCGACATCGCGCCGGTGGAGATGTATCGCACCTTCAACATGGGGTTGGGGATGGTCGTCGCCGTCGCCGCGGGCGACGCCGTGAGGGCGTTGGAACTGCTCGCCCGCGAAGGGGAAACCGCGCAGCTGATTGGCCATGTCGCCGCCGGCGAGGGCGTCGCGCACGCCGCGCTTGATTAGGACTGCTGCCGCAGATAATTGAGCGCCGAGCCGGCGCGGAACCATTCCACCTGCTGCTCGCTGAGGCTATGGCAGCAGCTGAATTCGTCGCGCGTGCCGTCGGCATGCACGATGCCAATCGTGAGCCGGCTACCCGGCGCCAGCGCGTCGAGCCCCTTGATGGTCAGGCGGTCGTCAGCCCGCACCAGTTCCCAGTCGGCTGCCGTCTCGAAGGTGAGCGCCAGTACCCCTTGCTTCTTCAGGTTGGCTTCCGCGATGCGCGCGAAGCTGCGCGCGATAATCGCGCGGCAGCCGAGGAAGCGGGGCGACATCGCGGCGTGCTCGCGCGACGAGCCTTCGCCGTAGTTGGTGTCGGCGACGACGACCCACCCCTGTTCTGCAGCGTGGTAGGCGCGCGCCATTTCAGGCAACGGCGCCTGCTCGCCGGTAAGCGCGCTGATGGCCATGCCCCGCTCGTCGGTGAAGGTGTTGCTGGCGCCGATGTAAGTGTTACCCGAGATATGGTCGAGGTGGCCGCGGTAGCGCAGCCACGGCCCCGCAGGCGAGATGTGGTCGGTGGTGCACTTGCCCTCAATCTTCGCCAGCACCAACAATCCCTGCATGTCGTCCGCAGCTGGCGGTGCAAATGGTTCTAGCAACTGTAGCCGCTCGCTGGCAGGGTCCACCTCGAGCTCGACAGCGGAGCCGTCTGTCGGCGGCGCAACGTAGCCGTCGAGGCTGGTGGCGAAGCCGCCCGCCGGCAGGTCGCTACCGGTCGGCGGCGCCAGCCGGACTTGTTTCCCGTTCCCGGCGGGCAGGGAGTCGCGCAGCGGGTTGAAGTCAAGCCGCCCGGCGAGCGCCATGGCGGTTACGACCTCGGGGCTGGTGAGGAACGAGAGTGTGGCGTGGTTGCCGTCATTGCGGCCGCTGAAATTGCGGTTGTAGGAGGAGACTATCGAGTTCACCTCCCCGTCGGAGATGTCGTCGCGCCGCCACTGCCCGATGCAGGGGCCGCAGGCGTTCGCCAGCACGATGCCGCCGATTGCCTCGAGCGCTGCCATCTGCCCGTCGCGCCGGATGGTGCGGTCAATCGTCTCCGAGCCGGGGGTGATGTAGAATGGCACCGTCGCGCGTAGCCCCAGTGCGGTCGCCTGGCGGGCGATTGCGGCGGCGCGCTCCATATCCTCGTAGGAGCTATTGGTACATGAACCGATGAGTGCCGCATTAAGCTCGAGAGGCCACCCCGCCTGGCGAGCTTCAGCGCCCAACCCGGTAACGGGGCGCGCCAAATCCGGGGAGTGCGGGCCGACGATGAGCGGCTCAAGCGCCGAGAGGTCGATTTCGATTACCCGGTCGAAGACATCTTTTGCCTTCGCCTCGACTTCTGGGTCGGCGCGCAGCTCCGCCCCGTGCTCGCGGGCGAGCTGCGCCAGTTCCCCGCGACCGGTCGCCTCGAGGTATTCCGCCATGCGCTCGTCGAACGGAAAGAGCGAAGTGGTCGCGCCGACCTCGGCACCCATATTGCAGATAGTCCCCTTGCCGGTGCAGGAGATGCTCTCGCAACCGGGGCCGAAGTACTCGATGATGTGGCCCGTGCCGCCCTTGACCGTCAGGATTTCGCACACCTTCAGGATGACATCCTTGGGCGAAGCCCAGCCCGAAAGCGCACCAGTCAGCCGGACGCCGATGAGTTGCGGCCAGCGGATGTTGAACGGCAGCCCTGCCATGACTTCCATGGCGTCGGCGCCGCCGACGCCAATCGCGGCCATTCCGAGGCCGCCGGCGTTGGGAGTGTGCGAGTCGGTGCCAATCATCATCCCGCCAGGGAAGGCGTAGTTCTCGAGCACCACCTGGTGGATGATGCCGGCGCCCGGTTCCCAGAAGCCGATGCCATACTTTGCCGAGGCGGACTTCAGGAACGCGTAGACTTCGGCGTTGACGTCGTTGGCCGCAGCGAGATCGCTGTCGCAACCGCTGCGCGCCTGAATCAGGTGGTCGCAATGCACCGTCGACGGCACCGCCACCTGCTCGCGCCCCGCGAGGGCGAACTGTAGCAGCGCCATCTGCGCTGTGGCATCCTGCATAGCGACGCGGTCGGGCCGCAGGTTGACGTAGCTCCCGCCGCGCTGTGGCAGCTCCTGCCCCGGGGCGAGATGCGCGAAGAGGATTTTCTCGGCCAGCGTTAGCGGCCGCCCCAGTTGCTTGCGCGCGGCGGCATGGCAGGCTGCCAGCGAGTCGTAGAACTGTCGCACGGCATCGGGGTCAGACATGGTTGGTGCCCCCCAGTCGGCGATTATGTATGGTTTTCGCTTTGCGTGCCGAGCACCCAGAAGATGATAGCGAGCATCCAGAAGACGAACGCGCAGGGCGTTGCGAGCGAACGGCCCGAGGCCGGCACGATGTATTCGTTGCTACCGGTTGCCAGCACCAGCCCCGCCAGCAGGCACGCCAGCGAGGCGGCACGTATTCCTAAATCCTCGGCCCGGCTCACCAGGAGTCCCAGATGCCCTTCTTGACCATCTCGAGGGCGTAGAACGAATTGTAGACTAGCGACTTGCGCCAGCCTTGCAGGTTCATCTTCTCCCAGTCGACGGTGTCGCCATCCTTCACCTTACGCATCGCCATTTCGAAGGCGCGGTTGCCGAGCAGCGCGAAGATACCGCGCCGCGCGATGTCCGCTTTCTTGCGGTTATGGAACTGCGCCTTCCACATCTGGTCGTAGTTTCCGCCGTTGCTGAGTGCACGCTGCGCCAGCACGCCCGACTCGATGGCGTAGTTCATCCCGAAGCCGCGCCACGGATCCTGGAAGCCGGCCGCCTCGCCGGTATAGTAGGCGCCGTCGCGCACCGCCGAGCGGGGGAATTCGGCACCGCCCTGGCCGCCGACGGTGCCGGTTGGCTTCGCGCCGTCGATGATGTCGCGCAGCACCTTGCGCTCCTCCACTGCTTTATATAGCAGTCGTCTGACTTTTTTGGTGTGTGAGCGCGAGCAGCAATTCATCACCTTGATAGTATCGTCGTCCATCGGAATGATGTAGAGATACCAGCCGCGTGGCGAGTATTTTTCGTCGTGCATGTAGAGGAATTGGTCGCGCGGAAAGTCCGAGTTCTCGTAGTACGCCCCGAAAGCGGCCATGTCGGTGCGGTAGGAACCGGTGGCGACGATGTCGCCCGCCTGCGGTTTCGGCCGCGACTTGTAGTGGAATTCGGCGCCCTCCTGTTCCGCCTCCGTCGCCAGCCCGCGCTCGAGCGAGCCTTCGCCGCCGCGCAGGATGAGTGGCAGCGGCTGCTTCATGGTGATGGTCAGTTCGCGTGTCGGGGTGCAGCAGACGAACTTCTGCGCGTTGCGGTAGGTGAACTCCGGTTCGAGTCCCCAGCGCTTCAGGTAGGCGGGCGCGGTCGAGTCGGCCCACGGCATGTCGGGGCGCTCCTTCAGCAGCACCTGGTAGTTGGCATGGAACTGCTCGCCCACTTCGCGGCGCGCCTCGTGCACTTCGACCCGCTCGCCCGCTTTCGCGAAGTTCACGGCTGCCGCCAGCCCCGAAAGGCCGCCGCCGATTATGCGCCTCATGCGGGAGTCCGGGTGGTGTTGCGCTGCGGCTCGGCCGGATAGGTTAGTGCGCCGACGGGGCAGACGCGGACGCAGAGCAGGCAGTCGGTGCAGTTTTCGTCAATCCAGATGTCGCGGTCGTTATACTCGAGGAACATGGCGTTGGTGGGGCAGACGCCGACGCAGGCGCCGCAGAAGATGCAGGTGTCGCGTGCCAGGTCCGGCTTCACCACCAGGCGCTGGCCGTGCGGGTCCCACTGCTGGCCGGGCGGCAGCGGCCTGCCGTGCGCCCAGCGGCGGCGGGTGGCGCGCTGGCCGTCAGGGTGGAAGGTGGTTTCCCAGCCGTGGCGCTGGCCGTTAACGTAGCTGGTTTCACGCTTTGGAGTGCCGTCAGGCCAGCTCTCGGTTTCGCTGCTCTCGTCCGGGGCCACACCCGCCGAGTGCTCCGCTATCTAAAATTCTTTGCTCGCAGCCCCCCAGCTATTTAGTAGCGTGCGGGCTGCCGCGCTTCCATGGCCGACCGCTTCTGGGAACAGCCCGTCGAAAGCGGCCCGCAGCCCGCTTCCGGGTCACGCTTCGATGTCATCGTTGTCGGGGGCGGCCCCGGCGGCGCGGCCGCCGCCGGCTACGCGGCGCTGGCGGGCCAGAGGGTGCTGCTGCTCGACAAGGCGGTATGGCCGCGCGACAAGACCTGCGGTGATGCCGTCGGCGGGAAATCGCTCTCGCACGTCGAAGAGCTGGGGGTGCGGTCGCGCATCGAGGCGTCGCCGCACTTCAGCATCACTGGCGTGCTCTTCAGCAGCCCGCGCGGCGACGAGCTGCGCGTCTCGCGGTCGGACGGCCAGCTCTCGGGCTACGTGCTGCCGCGGCGCCAGTTCGACCACATCATGTTCCAGCGCGCCGCCGAACTGGTGTTGCAGGGGGGCGGCGCGGTGATGCAGGGCTTCGCGGTGCGCGAGGTGCTGTTCGACAACGCCGCCAATGGCCCCGACCCCGGCCCCGGCATGGGCGACCTGCGGCGCGTCATTGGCGTCGCGGGCGATACCGGCGACCGCACCCGCTCGCTTTCCTTCAGCGCGCCGCTGACCATCGGCGCCGGCGGGGTGCGCTGCCCTGTCGCGACCGCGGTGGTGCAGGAGACTTACGACGGACGCATGGTCGACCGTGAGAAGCTGCACTACAGCGCCGCTTTCCGGCAATACTGGCGCAACGTCGAGGGCGCGACCGCCGACTCGGGGCCGGTCGAGTTCCACTACATTGACGGGGTGCTGCCGGGCTACTTCTGGATTTTCCCCGTCGGTGGCGGCGTCTGCAACGTCGGCTTCGGCATCGCGCTGCGCGACCTGGAGCTGCACGACCGCAAGCTGCGCGGACTGCAGGAATATATCATTAACGAGGTGCCGCGTTTCCGCGACCGCTTCGCGCAGGCAGAGCTGGTCGCGGGGAGCAGCCGCGGCTGGCAGCTGCCGCTCGGCTCGCCGCGCCCCGGCGAGAAGCTGCAGCCGCGTCGAGCCTTCGGTGCCGGGGCGATGCTGGTTGGCGACGCGGCGTCGCTGGTCGACCCGTTTACCGGCGAGGGCATCGGCAACGCGCTGCTCTCGGCCAAGCTGGCGCTGGGCCACTTCGACCCCGAGGAGCACGCGCGCGGTTTCCCGCTCGAAGCAGGCGCGCGCTATCAGCGTGCACTCTGGAAGCGGCTGGGATACGAGCTGCGCAATTCCTACAAAATCCAGCGGCTGTCGCGCCGCCGCTGGCTGCTCAACTGGTTCATCGGCAAGGCGCGCCGCAAGGCGGAGCTGCGGCGTGTCCTGACCGAGAGCTTGATGTCGCGCGAGGCGCAGGCATCGCTCACGAGTCCGTTCTTTTTGTTGCGTCAATTACTTTTCTAGTCGCAGCCGGCCCCAAGCCGCTTATGGTTCTGCCGCATCGCACTGCGGTGCTCCCCGATTCTGAGCTGCGGCGCTACGCCCGTCACCTGATGCTGCCCGGCGCAGGGCTGGAAGGTCAGCAGCGGCTGAAGGCGGCGCGGGTGCTGGTGGTGGGAATGGGCGGGCTGGGCTGCCCGGCCGCGCAATACCTGGCGGCCGCAGGTGTCGGCCGTCTGACGCTCATCGACGATGACTTGGTGGAATTGAGCAACCTGCAGCGGCAGCCGCTCTACACCGAGGTCGATGTGGGCCAGCCGAAGGTGGAGGTGGCGGCCGCCCGGCTGCGCGCGCTGAATTCCACCATCCGGGTCGAGCCGCTGGTGGAACGCATCACGGCTGCCAACGTGCTGGAACTGGCGCGGCTGCATGATCTGGTGCTCGACGGCACCGACAGCCTGTCCGCGCGTTACCTGCTCGCCGACGGCTGCCACCTGGCGGGGGTCCCGCTGGTCCACGCGGCGTTGCGCCGCTTCGAGGGGCAGGTGGCGCTCTTCCCTTCGGGGGGGCCGTGCTACCGCTGCCTGTTCCCGCGGCCGCCGCCCCCGGAGGCGGTCGAGGATTGCGCGACGGCGGGAGTGCTGGGGGCGGTGCCGGGGCTGCTGGGAAGCCTGCAAGCATTGGAGGCGTTGAAGTGGCTACTGCGCATCGGCTCGCGCGAGGCGCGGCTGCTGCTGCTCGATGGCCTGGCGGGGACGGTGCAGCGTGTGGCGCTGGCGCAGCGCGCCGACTGCCCGCTCTGCGGCGAATCGCCGACGATTACCACGCCGACGGGGGAGCTGCTCGCCTGCCGGCCGGGGGAGCTGGCGCCGGGGGAATTGCAGGCGGCGCTGGAAGGTCCAGCGCCGCCGCTGCTGGTCGACCTGCGTGAGCCGTGGGAGCGGAAGCTGGTACTCATTCCGGGCGAGGAGCTGCACCTGCCTTTCAAGCAGCTTGCAAAGCGGCAGGCAGAACTGCCGCGCGAGCGGGAGCTGCTGCTATACTGTCGCATCGGCGTCCGGTCGGCGATGGCGCTGCGGCAGCTACAGCAGGGGGGCCGCGAAGCGCGCCATCTCGCGGGTGGCATCAATGCGTGGCTGCGCGAAACCGGCCAGCCGGAGCTCATTTACTGATGCGACTCACTGTCAGGCCCTTCGCCCAGCTGCGCGAGCGACTCGGCACCGAAGCGCTCGAGCTGGAGCTGCCCGCAGGCGCCACCGCGGCGGAGCTGCTGGAGCTGTTGCTCGCCGAGCAGCCTGCGCTGGCGCCCTTCCGCGAGAGCCTGCTGCTGGCGCGCGGCACCGAAATGCTGGAGCCCGGCAGCGCGCTGGCCGAAGGCGACACGGTAGCGCTCTATCCCCCCTTCAGTGGCGGCTAGAGCAGCTCCACTTCGACCCGCTCGCCTGCGCTGGCACCGCTGCCGGCCGGGAGCGCCACGACCCCATCAGCCAGCGCCATCGACATAATCGCCCCCGAGCCGCGGTAGCAGGGGGTGGCGCGCAGCGCGTCGCCCGTCCCTTCCAGTTGCACCAGCATGAGTTGGTCGCGCCCCTGCACCGCTCGCACGGAGGTGGTAAGCTTCGCCGTCTGCCACCGCCGCAAATCGGGCGGCCGCCGCGCCATCTGGCGCAGTGCGGGACGCAGGAAGAGCCAGGCGGTTAGCAGGCACGAGGTCGGGTTGCCCGGTAGCCCCAGCACTAGCGCGCCGTCCAGCCGGCCACAGAGTACCGGCTTCCCCGGTTTGACGGCGACGCCGTGGAATTCAATGCTCCCGAGCCGCTTCATGGCGGGCGCCAGCAGGTCGCGCTCGCCGACGCTGGAGCCGCCGGTGACCACCACGATATCGCTGCTCACTGCCGCCGCACAGAGCGCCTTTTCCAGCACCCCCAGCTCGTCGCCCAGCGCCGGCGTGCGCTCCGACACCCCGCCCGCCTGCCGTACCAGCGGCGCCAGCGCGGGGGCGTTGGAATCATACACTTGGCCCGCTTGGAGCGGGCGGCCCGGTGGCACCAGTTCGGTGCCGGTCGGCAGTACCATAACTCGCGGGCGGCGGTAGACCTGCGCCTGCGCCAGCCCAAGCGCAGCCAGCACCCCCACCCGGGCGGGCGTCAGCACCATCCCCGATGAGAGCACTTCGTCGCCGGCGCACATATCTTCGCCCTGCGGCACGACGTGCTTGCCCCGCTCGACCGCGACGCGCACCAGCACCGCGTCACCGTCGCGGGCGGTATCTTCAACCTTCACTACTGCCTCCGCGCCCTCCGGCAGCGGCGCCCCAGTGGCGATCTGGATGCAGCTGCCCGCGCCGACCTCACTACGCGGCTGGTGGCCGGCGTGGACCGCCTCGAGCAGCGTCAGCCGCGCCGGCTCCGCAGGCGAAGCGCCTGCTACATCAACCGCCCGCACCGCGTAGCCGTCCATCGCCGAACGGTCGAAGCCGGGCACGTCGTGGTCAGCCACCACCGCAGCGGCCAGCACCCGGTCGGCCGCTATGGCCAGCTCCACGGACTCGCTCGCCTCCAGCGGCTGCGCTGCCGCCAGCACCAGCTCCTGCGCCCGCGCCAGCGAAATCAGCGCGCCGAAAGGGCGGAAGCGTCCCAATTCACTCCTCCGGACGACGCCCGGGTGGGCGCCCGTTTTTTAAATAAGGGTAGTTGAGAAAAATCATGCCTTTCCCAGCTCCCCTGCCATGTGCCCCAGCTCGGGCAGGATGAGCTGCTCCAGCGCCAGCCGGCACGCCGCCTCGGAGCCCGGCAGCGCAAATAGCAACTTGCCGCGCGCGACGCCTGCTAGCGCGCGGGAGAGCATCGCGGCCGCGCCGATTTCGTGGAACGAGAGCTGGCGGAACAGCTCGCCGAAGCCGGGCAGCTCGCGCTCCAGCAGCGCACCGACGATTTCCGGGGTCGAATCGCGCGGCGCGATGCCGGTGCCGCCGTTCAGGATAATCGCCTGCGCTGGTCCCGCCAGCGCCGCTTCCAGCGCCGCTCGGATGACGGGGGGGTCCTCCCGCACCAGCACCCGGCCGGCGACGGCGTGGCCCGCCGCCTCGAGCAGCGCGACGATAGCGTCGCCGCTGCGGTCTTCCGCCGGGGTGCGGCTGTCGCTCAGCGTCAGCACCGCGACGGCGATCGTGTGGGGGGCGGTAGCGTGGTGCTCGCGGTGGCCCATTACGTTTCGCCCTTAAGCTTCTCCACCACTTCCACGTCGTGGATGCGGGTTTCGGGATACTGCCCGGCATCGTCCTTCTCTAGCGGCTTGACCAGGTCCCAGACGCAGAGCAGCCCCGCCATCACGCCAGTCAGTGCCTCCATCTCGACGCCGGTGCGGTACATTGCGGTAACAGTAACGCGACACTCCACTTCGTTGCCCTCCAGCGTAAAATCCACCTCGACGCCGCTAATTGGCAGCGGGTGGCAGAGCGGCAGGATGGTAGGCGTCGCCTTCACCGCCTGGATGGCGGCGACGCGGCCGATGGCGAACGGGTCGCCTTTCGGGACTTCGCCGTCGGCGATGGCGGCCGCCGTCGCGGGTCGCAGCCGAAGCCGCCCGTGGGCGGTGGCGCGGCGCGCCACCGCAGGCTTATCGCTGATATCAACCATTCGCGCCACAGTTCACCTCGTGTTGCGGCGCGACCCAGCGCGTGCCGTCCGACGCCTGCTCCAGCTTCCAGATGGGCACCTGTTGCTTGAGCGTGTCGATGAGCCATTCGCAGGCGCGGAAGGCGTCGGCCCGGTGGGCTGCCGCGGCGCAGCAGACCACAATCAGCTCGCCCGCCTCGAGCAGTCCCACCCGATGCACCAGCGCCGCGTCGTGGATGGCGAACCGCTCGCACGCCTCGCTGCACAGCGCCTCCATCTGCGCCAGCGCCGCCGGTTCGTCAGCGCTGAACTCGATGCGCTCCACCGCGCCTGCTTCGGTCACGCCCTTGACGGTGCCGGTGAAGGTCACCACCGCCCCGACTTCGGCTCCCGCCAGCGTCGCCGCGACCTCCGCAGGGTCGCACGTTTCGCGCTGGAGTCGCACTTTGCGCGGGTCCATGCTGCCGATAATGACGGCCGGGTTAATAGCAGTCGGCTTCAGACCCACGCCTCCGCCAGCAGCACCACGAGTGGTATCGTCACCAGCGCCAGCAGTGTGGTCCCGAGAATGCCCAGCGAGAGCCGGCGCGTGTCGCTGCCGCAGTGCGCCCCGACGACGTAAGTGGTGATAGCCGACGGCATGCTGCTCGATATCAGCACCACCGCCGCCAGCTCGCCACGGAGCCCCAGCGCCAGCACCAGCGCCGCCGCGGCAGCCAGCCCGGTGGCCATGCGGGCGACCACCAGCGGCGGAAGCAAGCGGCGGAAATCCGCGCTTTCCAGCCGCGACGTGCGGCTCAGCTGCATCCCGAGCGTTAGCAGCAGCACCGGCTTCCACGCCCCACCCAGAATTTCCAGCGAAGTTTCGGCCGCCGCCGGCAGCTCTGTCCCGGCGCGGTTCAGTGCCAGCCCCAGCAGCAGCGCCCAGATGAGCGGCAGCCGCAGCGCGTTGACAGCCCCTTCACGCAGCTGCTCGCGGCCGCCCCCCGCCAGCGCCGGCCCGACGGTGTAGAGCAGCGCCTGCACCGTGATGTAGAAGAGCATCGCCAGCAGGAAGCCCTGCTCGCCGTAGAACTGGTCCGCCACCGAAGTCCCCAGCGACCCGGCGTTCATGAATCCCGAGCCGAGCATCAGCGCGCTGCCGGCGGCTGCCGGCAGCGCTAGCCACCGCGCCAGCCACCACGCCACCGCTGTCGAGGCCGCTACCACCACTACGGCTGCCAGCACCGGCTCCCAGGTCACGGCGAACTCCGCCTGCTGGGTTGCGAGCAGGATTTTGGCCGGCACCAGCAGGTAAATCAGCAGCCGCCCGAGGTCGCGCAATGTCTGTTCGCCCACCCCCAGCCGCCGCCCGGCGAGGAAGCCCAGCGCCAGCAGCGCGAAGAGCGGGGCGAGCTTGCCGACCACCCAGAACAGGAGCATGCGCTTACCGCTGGTCGACCGAAGACCAGCTATTAAACTCCGACTCGCCGCCCGACCGGTTGCGGAATCGCTCCAGATCGGTGGGCGTATTGAGGTTCAGCGCCACTTCGCGCCGTTCCACGAGCGTGTGCGGCAGTTCTCCGAGTAGTCGCTGCGCGCGGTGCTCCCCCTGTGCCAGCAGTAGCTCTGCCGCCGCCAGCGCCGCTTCGCGCCAGTAGACCGCCACCAGCGGCTGCGGCTGCTCCCATGTCGCCACCGCCGCATCGCCGTCCACGGCGATGCGGCGCAACGCACGGTAGGTGGCGGGCACCAGTAGCGGCAGGTCGCACGGCGCGACCGCCACCAGCTCGCCGCGCACCGCTGCCAGTCCCGCCACGAGCCCGACCAGCGGCCCGCCGTGCGGGAGCGGGTCGCCCACCCAGCCACACCCTGCGGGCACCCAGTCGGGACGCTCGCCCGGTGGCCCCACGACCGTAACCCGTCGCGCCACCTGCGCCAGCACCCCAGCGGTCCGGGCGGCGAGGGTCTCCCCTTCGATTTCGAGCGACTGTTTGGGCTGCCCCAGCCGCTCGCTCCGCCCGCCCGCTATCAGCAGCGCGGAGTCCATTAGCCCCCGATGCGGAACATCTCGACCTTGCGCGGCCGTTCGCCTT
>PSPB01000002.1 GCA_003193815.1 Methanobacteriota archaeon | reverse complement strand
GATTCAGGAATCGAAACTAAGACCATGACGTAATCGTAGGCCCCCGCCGCCATGCTGCCGAGGTCGACAGTGCCGTTGCCGCTGTCGCCATCCATCCCGCTCTCGAAGTAGACCTGGTCGGCGGTCCATGAGCCGTCGTCGAACGAGGCCGAGATATTGACTCCAGAGTAGTCTTCGTCACCGATGTTCATAGCCCAAGTCACGAACATTGCCTCACCGCCGGCCGGGCCGAACGACGTTAGGTCGTCGTCGCCCTCACCGTCAACATAGAGCATTGCACCGGCACTTGCGTTGGGTACTACGAAGGCAGCCGCGAGCATCAGCATCGCGATAGCCAGTACGCCCCGAACATTCTTGCTGTTTTCCATTTTATTCACCTTTTTTGCATCCTTTATCGGGTCTCCGTAGGAGACCGTGGTAACGCCGTCGATTATGGGTGCGCTATAAAAGGTTTCGATTTCCCCGCCTGTTTGGCTGGTAATCGGTTTTGACAATCCGTGCGGGGCACCCTGCTGTTAACACTCATTGGCGGCGCGGTAATTCAGGGAAACCTTTTTTATGGGGGCGAGTACCGCCGAGGTCCCGTCGCCGGGAGAGGTCACAAATGGAGAAGCACAGCAGGTTCGAAAAAGCCCGTATAATTGGCTCACGCGCCCTCCAGATTTCGATGGGCGCCCCCGTGAATATCAAGGTCCCCGAAGAGATTATCGACCCGGTGCTTATCGCCCAGATGGAGTATGACCAGCAGGTCATCCCCATCACCGTGGTCGACCGCGAGAAGAAGTGATTATCGAGGATATCACTCTGCGGCGCATCCTCGACTCGCGGGGCAACCCGACCGTCGAGGCTGACATCACGACAGCCTCCGGCTTCGGCCGCGCTGCCGCGCCCGCGGGCGCTTCCACCGGCACGCATGAAGCACAAGCGTGGCCCGCTGAAGGCGTCGCTGCCGCCATCGAACTGGCGCGGCAGGAAGTCGTGCCGGAGCTCATCGGGGTCAGCGCCGACGAACAGGCGCAGGTCGACGCACTGCTGCACGAAGTGGACTCCACCGCCAATTTCAGTCGCATCGGTGGCAACCTAGCGGTCGCGATTTCGCTCGCGACCGCCCGCGCGGCGGCCGCCAGCCAGGGCGTGCCGCTCTTCCGCTACGTCGCCGGGATGGGCGACTACGTCCTACCGGCAGTGATGGGCAACGTGCTCGGTGGCGGCGCGCACGCGGTCGGCGGCACCGACATCCAGGAATTCCTCGTGACCAGCTTCGACGATGACGTTTCGCGCGCAATCGACGCCAACACCGCGGTCCACCGCGCGGTCGGTGCGGCGCTGCGCGAGCGGTTCCCCGACATGGCGCTCGGCAAGGGCGATGAAGGGGCATGGGTCGCGCCGCTCGAGAACGTCGCGGCGCTCGAGCTTGTGGTCGAAGCGGCGCAGAGCGTCGCCGACGAAACCGGCGTCGACATCCGGCCGGGGCTCGACCTCGCCGCCAGCGAGTTCTACCGCGACGGGGAGTACCACTACCGCGACCGCAGCCTGACTCCCGAGGAGCAGGTCGATTTCGTCGTCTCGCTGATTGAGGATTATAGCCTCCACTCGGTCGAGGACCCGCTCGACCAGGAGGATTTTGAGTCGTGGGCGGCGCTGACGGCGCGCACCGACGCACTGGTCATCGGCGACGACCTCTACGTTACCAACGTCGCGCGGCTCGCGAAGGGGATTGAGCTGGAAGCGACGAATGCGATACTCATCAAGCCCAACCAGATTGGGACGCTGACCGACACCATCGCTACGGTCGCGCTCGCCCGCGAGGCGGGGATGGCGACCGTCATTTCGCACCGCAGCGGCGAAACCACCGACACCGCCATCGCGCACCTCGGGGTCGCCTTCGGGTGCCACGCTATCAAGACCGGCGCAGTGGGCGGCGAGCGGATTGCAAAACTTAATGAACTGGTCCGCATCGCCGGCGAACTGAGATGACCGAAGCCGTAGCCGAACAACCGCTGCTCATCGACGAGGATACCTTCCTCAACTGCGGGGTGCACATTGGCACCAAGCAGAAGAGCAAGGACATGCAGCCCTACATCCATCGCGTCCGCGATGACGGCCTGCGCATCCTCGACGTCAGCTGCACTTCGCAGCAAATTCGCGTCGCCGCGGAGTTCCTGAACGGCTTCGAGCCGGCCGAAATCCTGGTGGTCTCGGCGCGGCAGTACGGCTGGAAACCCGCACGGCAATTCGCCGATACAACCGGCGTCACCTGCATCCCCGGCCGCTTCACACCGGGACGGCTGACCAACCCCGAGATGCAGAACTTCATCGAGCCTCGCACAATCCTGCTCACCGACCCTGCTGCCGACGCGCAGCCGTTCCGCGAGGCGCTGAATATCGCGATACCGGTAGTAGCAATGTGCGACGCCAACAACCTCACGAATGGCGTCGACCTAGTCATCCCGGGCAACAACAAGGGGCGCCGCTCACTGGCGCTGATATACTGGCTGCTCGCCCGCGAGATGCTGCGGCTGCGCGGCGACCTGGGCGCGGACGAAGACCTCGAGGCGACCGTGGACGACTTCGAAGCGCCGCTGGTCTGATTTTTATACTGATCGTCGAGAGATATAGACTGCTTCCGGCGCTGCCGGGCAGCTTACTTAACCCCGTGCAGTTGCCGCGCAGATGGTTGCCGCCGTGGAGTGCCGCGCGCTGGAGCGCGGCTATGGCTCGCTGGAAGTGCTGCGCGGGCTCGACATGGAAGTGGGGGCGGGCAGCATCTACGGCCTGCTGGGGCCGTCGGGCTGCGGCAAGACGACACTACTGAAGGTACTGCTCGGCAGGCTGGTGCCGTGGGGCGGGACTGCCTTGGCGCTCGGAAGCGCGCCGGGCGAGCCCGGTGCGCCGGTCCCCGGACCGGCCGTCGGCTACGCGCCGCAGGAGCTGGCGCTCTACGAGGACTTGAGCATCGGCGAGACACTGCGCTTCCACGGACGGCTGCAGCTGCTGGAGCCTGCGCAGGTCGCGCAGCGCGAAGCGTGGCTGCTTGACTTCCTCGACCTGCCCGACCCGGAGCGAGTCGTCGGCAAGCTGAGCGGCGGGCAGAAGCGGCGCGTCTCGCTGGCGGTAGCGCTGCTGCACGAGCCGCAGCTGCTGCTGCTCGACGAGCCAACCGTGGGGGTCGACCCCGAGCTGCGCGCGCGCCTCTGGGACCACTTGCGCACGATTGCCGACGGGGGGACGACGGTGATTCTCACGACGCACTACATCGATGAGGCGGCACAGGCCGACGCCGTCGGGCTGATGCGCAACGGGAGGCTGCTGGCGGAGGATGCGCCGCAGGCGCTGATGGAGCCGCATGGCCACGTCTCGCTCGAGCAGACCTTCCTGCTGCTCTGCCGGCGCGAAGGGGCAAAGACATGAACTTCGCGCGCATACGCGCCATCGCCGCGCGCAAGTTCGCATCGCTGCGGCGCGACAAGCGCACCTTTGGTTTTATCGTCATTATGCCCGCCATCCAGATTGTGCTGATGGGCATCGCCATCGGGCAGGTGCCGACCGGGCTCGACATCGCAATTATCAACGACGGGGCGACCGGGATGGGCGCGATTATCACGGACCATCTCGTGGACTCGGAGTCGCTGGTGGTCCATGCCGACTACGGCTCCGTGGCGGAAGCGCGGGACGGAATCGAGGCGGGTGAAATCTGGGCGGCGCTCCATATAACGCCCGACGGCACACTCGAGCTGCATCTCGACAACTCCAACCAGCAGGTCAGCGCCACTATCCTGGTCGAGGTGCGCAACGCGATGACCGCGGCGCTGGAGGAGCAGGGCGACGCGCTGCCACTGGCGGTGGCGCAGCCAGTCTACGGCGAGCGCGACCCCGCCTTCATCGACTTCCTGGCGCCGGGAATCATGACCATGGTCTGCTTCATGTTCTCGCTCATCCTGACCACCATGGCGTTCGTCGGCGAGCGCTACGACGGGACGCTCGACCGTGTTTTCGCCGCCGGCACCCTGCCGGTCGAGGTGCTGCTGGGGCATTTGGCGGCGTTCTCGACTGTCCTTATCGGACAGGTGACCGTCGTAATCCTGATTGCCGTCTATGGTTTCGACATCCCGATTAACGGCTCGCTGCCGCTGCTGTTCCTGCTGGCGCTGCTGCTGGGCTGGTCGGCGATGTGCTTCGGACTGTTCGTCTCGACCAAGGCGCGCAGCGAATTCCAGGCGATGCAACTGAACATGCCAGTCATGTTTCCCGTAATGCTGCTCTCGGGAATCCTGTGGCCGGTGCAGGCGCTGCCCGGTTGGGTCCAGCCGATTTCATGGGCGCTGCCGTCGACCTGGACCGCCGAGGCGTTCCGCTCAATCATGATTCGCGGCTGGGGGCTCGAGCACTCCGAAGTGGCGACGGCGTTCGCGTTCGACCTGCTCTTTGCGCTGCTGGCGCTGGCTGTCGCGGCGCGCTCGCTGAAAGTGCGCGACTGATTTTATAGCGGGCAGGGTTGCGCCGCCGTGTTGTGGCAACTGGACGCACTGCATTTCTTGGTGGTTCTTGTCAGGCTGCGTTTCAGAGCCCTGTGGCTCTCACGAGAGAATTTCCGCAGAGCAGTCCAGAACGAGGCGGTTGGACTGGCCAAGCGATACAAGCTGGAAATCTACGTGCACGGAGAGCCCCGGCCCGGATTCTTGGCTGCCAACCACACGAGCTATACGGATGCCGTGGTTATTGAGGCCCTGAAGGGGGCAGGTTCTGTGTCCAAAATGGAGGTGAAGAACTACTTCCTGATAGGGCCAATTGTAGAGAAGGTGGGCACGCTCTGGGTCAGGAGAGATGACCGGGATTCGAGGGTCGAGGCTATGCAGAAACTGAACGCCTGGAATCCTGTCAGGGACCCCATATGGATTTTTCCTGAGGGGACTACCACTCCCTTCGGCGAAATTGGCGAGTTCAAGATGGGGGTCTTCAAGGCAGCAGAGCATTCGGGACACCCTATTCAGCCTGTGGTAATCTGCTACAACAATCCAATGATCGACTGGGGAAGGGACAACAAGAAAATATTCATCAGCATCGTCCATTTTTTCTCCGAGAAGGTGAGGACCTCCGTACGCTGTTTCTGGCTTGAACCCGTTGTGGTCGGTCCCGGTGAGGCATACAGTGCGGCCGAGAAACTGCGCAGGAAGATGAGGGTCTACATCCGTCGTTTTGAGAGGGACGAACATGGCACGTGATAGGTGGGAAAAAGAGACGCTCAAGCCTTCCCTTTCCAGGAACCCTGAAAGGGAGGAGGTGCGGGCCCTGGGCCCGGAGAGGCTGAATGTGCCGGAGGATATTCCGGCAGGCGAAGCGGAGTGGCCTGGCGAATTCCCCTACACACGTGGGATACATCCAACCGGGTACCGCGGGCGACTCTGGACAATGCGGCAGTACGCCGGCTTCGGGACCGCTGCCGAGAGCAACGCGCGCTACCGCTACCTGCTCGATCAAGGCACCAGCGGGCTTTCGGTGGCTTTCGACCTGCCGACGCAGATTGGCTACGACAGCGACCACTCCATGGCGCAGGGCGAGGTGGGCAGGGTGGGTGTTGCTATCGATTCGCTGCGCGACATGACGGCGCTGTTCGACGGGGTGCCGCTCGATCGCGTCAGCACCAGCATGACCATCAACGCGCCGGCAGCGGTGCTGCTGGCGCTCTACGTCGCAGTTGCCCGGAAGCAGGGGGTCGCGCCGGTAAAGCTGCGGGGGACTGTGCAGAACGACATCCTGAAGGAATACATCGCGCGCGGCACCTACATCTGGCCGCCGCGCGAGTCGCTGCGGCTGACGACAGACCTGATGTCGTGGTGCCATGCCGAGACGCCACAGTGGAACACTATTTCCATCTCGGGCTACCACATCCGCGAGGCCGGCTCGACCGCAGTGCAGGAGCTGGCGTTCACACTCGCCGACGGCATCGCCTACGTCGAGGCGGCGCTGGCGCGCGGTATGGAGGTGGACGACTTCGCGCCGCGACTGGCGTTCTTCTTCAACTGCCACAATGACCTGCTGACCGAGGTCGCCAAGTTCCGCGCTGCGCGACGGTTGTGGGCGCGCATCATGCGCGACCGCTTCGGCGCCCGTGACGAGCGCAGCCAGCGGCTGCGATTCCACACGCAGACCGCCGGCTCGAGCCTGAGTGCGCAGCAGCCGTGGAACAACGTCACGCGCACTGCCATCCAGGCGCTCGCCGCCGTCCTCGGGGGGACGCAGTCGCTGCACACCAACGCACTGGACGAGGCACTGGGGCTGCCGTCGGAGAAAGCGGCGCAGCTGGCGCTGCGCACACAGCAGATTATCGCGCACGAAACCGGCGTAGCCAACATGGTCGACCCGTTAGCCGGCTCATGGACTGTCGAGGCACGCACCGATGAGCTGGCGGCGGAAGCGGAGGCGCTCATCGCGCGCATCGATGGCATGGGCGGTATGCTGCCTGCCATCGAGCAGGGATGGGTGCAGGCACAGATTGCCGAGGCGGCGTTCGCCTACCAGCAGCAGGTCGAGAGCGGCGAGCGCACCATCGTCGGTGTCAACGCCCACACTGAAGGCGACGCCCCCGAGGCGGAGCCGCTCACCATCAACGCGTCGGTCGCCGAAGCCCAGGTGCAAGCCCTGGAACAGCTGCGCGCCAGCCGCGGCGACGTCACCGCCCCGCTCGAGAAACTCGGCGCGGCAGCCGATGGCGATGACAATTTGCTGCCCCACATCCTGACGTGTGTCGAGGCGGAGGCGACGCTGGGAGAGATTTGCGATACGCTCCGCGCGGTGTGGGGCGAATACCGGCCCACAACGTAGTCGCCAGCTTTATCTGCCCCCTGCCGTCCGCCGCGAGCGTGGCGGGGTTAGGCTAGTTGTGGTAAAACTGGGGGACTGTGGATCCCTCGTCCCGGGTTCAACTCCCGGGCCCCGCCCCATCACTGCTTGAACATCGCGACGACTTCGTCGCTCCCCGTCGCGGTTTCCGGCGTTTTATCGTCGCGCTGGCGCTTGTAGCGCGGGAAGCGCACGGCGTAGCCGCCACCGCAGGTGTGGATGGGTGACCGCGAAATCTCGGCGCCGAGCAGCTCGAGCACCAGTTCCGGCTCGAACCACGCGTCGGGCTCGAGATTCCACTCCAGCCCGAGGGGCGGCTCGGAGCGCCTGAGCGGGTCAAGCCGGGCCTTGAGCGCGGCCAGATCCTCGTCGCTGAAGCCGGAGCCGAGCTTGCAGACCGTCTCGAAGCCGGTCGGCGTGCGCGTCGCCATCAGCAGCGCGCCCCAGAAGCCGCCGCGCCGGCCGCGACCATGGAAGCCGCCGACGACCACGGCGTCGATAGTGTCGGCCAAGTCGCTGCGGTAATCAGGCTTGTATTTTATCCACTGCCAGCCGCGCGCGCCGGCGCGGTAGCCCCCGTCGAGCGCCTTGGCCATCAGCCCCTCGCAACCGCTCTCGAGCGCATCGAGCAGAAACTGCTCCGCCTCGCCCTCGTCCGCGGTACGCAGCAGCGTCGTGCAGGCGACGCGATCGGACGGCGTGAACAGCGCTTCGAGCTGTTCACGCCGCGTGACGAAGGGCGTGTCGAGCGTCTCTTGCCCGTCGGCGTAGAGCACATCGAAAAGGCGCACGCCGACCGGGATTTCCTTCAGCTTCTCCGCCAGCCCATGCTTGCGCCCGCGCCGGCGCGCGATTACCTGGAACGGCAACAGGTTGCCCGCCTCGTCAATCGCGAGCGCCTCGCCCTCGACAATCACGCCGGCCGGCAGCGCCTGCTCGAGCGCTTCGGCCACGTCGGGGAACTGCGGCGTCAAATCTTCCAGACTGCGCGAGAATAGCCGCGTGCCGCCGGGAAGCAGGTGTGCCTGCACGCGCAAGCCGTCGTATTTCCACTCGAAACAGGCCTCACCGCCCTGTTTCTCCAGCACCGCTTCCGCCGACGAGAGCCGCTCGCCCAGCATCGGCCGCAGCGGGATTCCCGGCTCGACACGCACCGCGTCCAGCGAGCCGAAATCGGCCGCGGCGCGCTGCGCCAGCCAGCCGATATCGGGGTGGCGATTGTAGGCCGCCTCGACCATCCCGCGTTCCTCGCGGCTGCCGAACGCCTCTGCGAGCCCGTCGACCAGCAGCATCTGGCTGAAGCCGAGCCGCAGCTTGCCGACCGCGGTACGGCAGAGGTAGCGCGCATCCTGCGGGGTGCCGTCGTGCAGAAGCTCCGCCAGCGCGCGAAACTTGCGCTCCTGCGAGCCGGTGCCAGTTTCGCGCGAGAGCGTATGCAGCCGCTTCCACACCCGGCTGACGGTCAGCGGCGCCTCGAAGAGCGGTTGCTGCGCCTTGGTTGCGAGCGCTTCTTCGGCGACGAGGCCGATGTCGCCCGCTTCGGCGTAGGTGACCTGCAGCTCCGCCAGCGCTGCGCCGCTGGCGAGCGCCAGCGTCCGCAGCACGCTCTTGTCGGAAAGCCCAATCTCGCGTGAGTCATAAGCGGGGCCGAGCTGGCCCAGGCAGAGATGTGCCACCGCCGCCAGCTCTTCCGGCGGCGTGTCGTGGAACAGCTCCGCCAGCAGCGACGCAATCTCGAGCCGGCTGCGCGTTTGCTCCATTGCAGCGTATGCTGCGGTCAGCCGTCCGTAGTCCACGCCGGGGGAGTGCCTGAGGGTATTAAGAATATGCTGTTGGCGGTGGAAGTCTGTTTAAATATCTGTCGTCAGCGAATCAGCGATGCAGGAACAGCGCTTGCCCTCGCTCCAGCCTGACGAAGCCGACCCGCTCGAACTGCACCACTTCACCCTCCAGCTCCGCCGCTGCCGGCTCCACGATTCCGTCGGTCAGCGAGCCGTCCGGTCGCAGCAGCTGCAGCGGCGCACCGGCTGCGCACCACTGAACGATTGGCACGCCCCGAACGGGGTTGTCGCCGGCGTGCTCGAGCCGGCCGTCGCACAGCCGGCAGTTGCACAGGTTTTTCAGCCGCAGCAGGTCGCCCTCCGCCAATTTCTGCACGTCGGCCGCCGGCAGCGAAACGGTCGCGCCCAGCGCGACCGTTTCGCGTCGCTCGCCCATCTCGTCACGGTCGGGATGGAACGGCGCCCGCTTCTCCAGCGGCTGCGGCGCGTCGAGTACCAGCTCGACTGGCTCCGGCACCCAGAAGAGCCGCTTCGCTTCGGGCTCGACAAGCGTGCGATTGGCCGCCTCCAGGTTCTGCCACGAGAGCGTGATATCAGCCTCCTTAACCCCGGCGGCGACCCAGTAATCCATAATCGCCTGCGGCTGGTAGCCGCGTCGCCGCAGCGCCGCCAGCGTCGCGAGCCGGGGGTCGTCCCAACCTGAGTATTCCCCGGCGGTGAGGCCTTCGCGGATGGTACTGGTCTTGAGCAGCGTGTCGGGAATCGAGACCAGCCCATAGTGGATAAACTGCGGCTCGTCCCAGCCGAGGTGGCGATAGACCCACTGCTGGCGCTGGGTGTTGTTGAGGTGGTCCTTGCCGCGCAGCACGTGCGTCACGCCGAGCCGGTAGTCGTCGACCGCGACCGCGAAGTTGTAGGTCGGCCAGAGCCGCCACGCGTCACCCTGCCGTGGGTGCGGCGCTTCAGCAACCCGCAAGGCGACGAAGTCGCGCAGCGCCGGATTCGGGTCAGCGAGGTCGGTCTTCACGACGACGATGCCGTCGCCTCCCGCGAGCAGCGCTTCGAACTCCGTCAGCTGCGCCGCCGGCTCGCTGGGACGGCAGGGGCAAGCGACGCTCTGGCGCTTCAGCTCGCGCCACTCCTCGGCGTCGCAATGGCAGACGTAGGCCGCGCCGCGCGACAGCAGCTCGCGGGCGTCGCCGTAGTAAATCTCGAGCCGGTCCGACTGCACCACGGTCTCGTCGGGCGTCGCGCCGAGCCACTCCATGTCGGCGGCAATCAGGTCATACGCGGCTGGGTCAACCACCGCCGGGTTGGTGTCCTCCAGCCGCAGGATGAGCTTGCCGTCGTGCAGCTCGCGGTAGGCGTGGTTCAGCGCCACCGCGCGCGAGTGGCCGAGGTGCAGCGGCCCGCTCGGACCGGGCGCGAAGCGCAGCACCACTGCACCGTCGGCCTCGAGCGGCGGGAGCCCGCGGTGGCCGCTGTCGGTCGCCTGGCGGGGCTTCGGCGGGGCGGGCGCCTGCGCCGCCACTTCCGTCGGCGTGAGCGCGTTCACTTCGGCGACGACGCGCTCGGCGACTGCACCGAGTTCACGCGCCTGCGACCGCAGTTCAGCGTGCGTGCCGAGCACCTTCCCCAGCACCGACTTCGGCTGCGCCGCACCATGCCGCGCCGCCTCCTGCAATGCGGCTGCGCGCAGCGCCTCTTCCGCTTCCACGACGGCGAGGGCGATAACGGGGTTATCAATCTGCCGCTACAGGCGCGTACGGCAAGAGAGAGGGCTGCGTCATCCTTTAATCCAGCAGCAACACGGGGCGCCCATGAAGCGGATGCTGGCGGTCGCGCTGATGCTCGCCACGGTGGGCTGTATCGACGTGCCGGCCATGAACGGGCTGATGGACCGGCTGGTGCCCGAGCAGGAAGCGGTCTACACGCAGGTCGAGCTCAACCGCTTCGAGGGGCAGTTCGCACCCGACCCCGACCAGGACCAGGATACGCTCATCGAGGCTGCGCTGGATATTGCCGAGGACCCACTCCAGTTCCAGCAGGCGCTGCAGAACCTCTCGTGGGTCGAGTATACCCACAAGTTCGAGCTGCCGCAAGGCGCGCGCTACCTGCGAGTCGAGATTACGATTGACTACATGCTCATTGGCGGCGAGCAGCCCGAGGAAGGGCCGGCGGGAACGCTCGACCTCACCTTCCGCACCCCGGACGGCGAAGAGTTCTGCCGTGACGACAACGAACCGCCCTGCTACGAAATCGTCTACTGGACCGGCAACGAGAAGGAAATCGGCCCCTACTCGCCACCGCTGCCGACTGTCGAGGGCGAGTGGACCATTACCATCTCCGGCTCGGGAATGGAGGGGCTCGCCTCGCAGCTATATTCGGGCAAATACGAACTGATCGTCCAGACCGAAATTCTGCAGAACTAGAGCGAGAGCGACAGGATTATCAGACCGACCAGCCCGCAGTAAGGTGCGAACCAATGAAAGCGCTGCTGCTCCACGAGCGCCAGCAGCCAGCGCAGCGCGAGGAATCCCGTAAGGGCGGCCGCGGCCATCCCGAGCAGGAACTCGGCCGGCGCGACTCCCGCGAGCGCGCCTTCGCGCTCCTGCAACAGTTCGAGGGCGGTTGCGCCGAGGATGGCGGGCATCGACATCAGGAACGAGAGCCGCGCCGCCGCGACGGGGCGCATGCCGGCCGCCATCCCGGTCGCAATCGTGAGCCCCGAGCGCGAGAGTCCCGGCAGCACCGCCAGCCCCTGCGCCAGCCCCATCCAGAGGCCGACGAGAAGCGGCACGCTCGCCACGTCGAGTGTGCCGCCGCGACCGCGCGACGCCCACAGGACGCCGGCGGTCACGAGCAGCCCCACGCCGGTAATTTGCAGCGAGGCGAGCCAGCCGCTCGCGAGGGCGTCGAAGCTGAAGCCGATAATCGCCGTCGGGATGCTCGCCAGCAGCACCAGCTGCACGGTGCGCTCGTCGGGGTCGGCCGTGCCGCCGCGCAGCGCGCGCAGCGCCCCGGGCGTCGCGCGCAGCGCGCCGGCGATGTCAGCGCGCAGCAGCCAGCCGGCGGCGAGCAGCGTGCCGAGGTGGAGCGCGATGTTGAAAAAGAGTGGCGGGCGGACGTCGCTGATGTGCTCGAAAATCACGAGATGGCCACTGCTGCTGACCGGCAGCCACTCCGTAAGGCCCTGCACGATTCCGAGCAGCAATGCTATCGCCGGCTCCATGGCGCGGCGAGTCGCCACGTTTATTTAACGCGGGTGCAGGTCCACGCCGATGGTGACGCAACAGTTGGAGTGCCCGGTCTGTTTCATCCGCTTCGATACCGGACGCCGGCCGGGGCGGTCGGTCGCCTGCCCCAGCTGCGACCACGGCTTCGACGTCCCGGGCGAGGAAGCACCCGCCGCAGAGGAGGCTCCGGCGACAGAGAAAGAAGCGGTCGAAGAAGAAGCGCCCGACGAGGAAATGGCTGCCGACGAGGAAACGCCGGAGGAGGACGAAGCGGAAGACGAAACCCCGCAAGGCGACCCATCGCCCGCGCCCCCCAGCGAGCCGCCCGTCCCGCCCGAACCAGCCGCACCCAGCGCACTGGAGCTGCTGGGCGAGCTCTCGACCGCCTACCGCGTCGAGCGGCTACAGTCGGTCATCGACGGCCCGCGTAGCCGCGCGCAGCTGGCGGGGCTGCTGCTGCTAGCGGTGGCGGTGCTCGGGCTGTTTGCGGCGACCGCGACCGCCATCAAGTGGAGCGGCTACGACTCGCCCTGGGACGAGCCGGCGACAGCCAGCCTTTACGGCTCGGTGATTGACGTCAACGGCACCGCGCTCGAGAACGTGCGCGTCGCCGGCGGCGGCCAGCAGGTATTCAGCGACGGGGAGGGGCGCTACTTCCTGCACAACCTGACCAGCGGCGAACTGAAGGTGACTTTCTTCAGCCCCGGCTTCCGCACCCATTCGATCTGGATTGACCTGCGGCCCGCCGCAACCAACCTGCTCAACGCGCAGCTCGAGCCGGGCGACGGCCGTGACGTCACCAACCAGCGCAGCAACATCGCGCGACCGTGGCCCCCCAGCGCCGCGCAGGCGCCGGTGCTGGCGGTGATGGCGCTGCTGGCGCTGATGGGGGCGGGCGCGGCCCTGCTCGAGCGCCATTTCCGGCTGGCGCTCTTCGGCGCAGTGGCGGGCATCCTGAGCTGGGGCTTCCTGCTCGGCAGTTTGTTGTCTCTAGCTGCATTACTTTTGCTGCTCGGCGACCGCGAGCGGTTCGAGGAGTGACCGCTTCGCAAGTGGCGCGCTTCGTCACCGCGCTTTCGCGCCGCGAACAGGTGGCCCTGGCGCTGCTCTGGGGCTGGGTGCTACTGGTCGCAGGCGGGCCGCTGCTGCTCGAGCCGGGGGCGACCGGGGACCTATCGGGCTACGTCGGGCGCGTCGATAACCTGGAGACGATTGACGCGATGAACCCCGTCGCCGCGGTGGTCTACTGGCTGGGCGACGCAAACTGCCACACGATTTCGAGCCGCTCCTACACTTACGCGGGGAACCAGATGCCGTTCTGCGCGCGCGACCTAGGCATCTTCGCCGGCCTTGCGCTGGGCTTCACGGTCGCCTTGCGGCGTCGCCCGGAGCTGTCGCTGCCGCTGGTGCTGCTGGCACTGGTGCCAATTGGACTCGACGGGACCATCCAGCTGCTCACGGACTACGAATCAACCAACCCGCGGCGGCTGATTACCGGACTGCTTGCCGGCGGCGTGACAGGCTGGGCGCTGATGATTATCTTGGAACCACGCCGGAATCAGGGGCACGGCTGAATTAATCGCGCGACTCGCCGCACCATGGGCATTCGCGCGCGCCTGACGGGAGCACGCGGTAGCACTTGGCGCAGAGCTCCCCGGGGTTGTAGAGCTTCTGCCACAGGAAAATCCCGGCGATGAGCCCGACGAACAGCAGGACAAGCATGATGGTGAAAATCACGCCGGCAGCCTCGCGGCACCCTGCTGGTAGAGCGCCGCGGCGCCCGCCGCGAAGGCGAGCGCCGTCGCCGCGTCAATCGCCGGCTCGGATCGCTCAATGGCCGAGATGCGCAGGAAGCCGAGAGCGAGGTAGAGCAGCGCCAGCCGGGCGGCGGTGCGGACGCCGCTGTCGCGCTGGAGCGCCGGCATAAGCCAGAGCGCCATGCCGCCCAGCAGCACCGTCGCCGCCAGTCCGAACCAGGCGTCGAGCAGCCCGCCGGGGAACGGCAGCACTCCGTCGGGCTGCCCCGCCTCGAGCACCAGCAGCTTCCAGAACTCATGCGCCGCGCCGAAAAAGAGGCCGAAGCCGGCCGCGTAGTAGCCGGCGTAGCGCGCGTCGCGGAAAGTGCGTAGCCGCAGCCCGAGCCAGAGCACCAGCATCACCAGTGCCGGCGCGACAATCATCAGCGACGCGTAGCCGACGGTGGGCGAGCGCAGGCTGAATCCGCCGAGCAGCATCAGCACCTCGGCAATCGTCCCGAAAATAGCGCCGCCGCCGCACGCCAGGTAGAGCTTGCGCTCCTGTAGCTGCTCCTCAACGGGGGCGATGGTGCGCAGGAAAAGCCAGAACGCCGGGGCGAAGAGCGTCACCATCCCGAGCAGGTTGGCAGCCCAGAATTGGGAACTCATACGTCGAACGCCTTGAGCCGCGCCTTCAGCTCCGCAATCTGCCGCCCGAAGTTGGCGTGCTGGATGGCGAGCTCGCCCTGATAGCGCGTCTGCGACGCCTCGAGCGCCGCGTAGTTCTCCGACTTCAGTCGCTTCATCTCGGCGGCGTGCGCTTCGCGCTGCTGCTCCAGCTCCGCCTCGAGCACGGCGATGCGCGCACGCAGCTGCTGCGTCTCGTCCTCCACGCGCGGCGATGGCTGGCGCGCTTAAGCGCTTGCGTCGCGCGCCGGCCAAATTCCTTAAGACGGGGGCAGGGTGGCGCGCCGTGTGGAGCGACCGCTCGCGGGGCCGACAGGCGACCTATCGCACTGAGTCTTCACCGTTCACCGCCGGGTGGGGCGAGCCACTGCAGGTTAACCGCCGGCCGGACGGGATGCTCTTTTCCAACTACGAGAAGGCGCAGATTGCCGAGTCCGTCGCAATACTGACGGTCGCGCTGGCGCTGGCACTCGCCAATGGGATTGGGCCGGCACTCGCGAATCTCTCGATGTTTGCAGTGAAACTGCTGATGTCGTTCGCGGCGGTGATGACCGGCTTCCTGCTGCACGAGCTGGCACACAAGTGGATGGCGCAGAAATACGGCTGCTGGGCCGAATACCGCGGCAACCGCAACGGGCTGCTGCTGGCGCTGCTGATGGGCGCCTTCGGCTTCCTGATTGCGGCGCCGGGAGCGGTGATGGTCGCCGGCCACGTCACCCCGCGACAGCATGGCCACATCGCCGCGGTGGGGCCACTCACCAACATCGCGCTGGCGCTGGCGGCGCTGCCGTTCTACCTGCTGCTGGCTGGCGCGGACGGGGCGCTCAGCTGGCTCGGCGTGCTGGCGCAATTCCTAGTAATCATCAATATCATCCTGGGTGGCTTCAACATGATTCCAGTCCCGCCGCTCGACGGCTCCAAAATCATGGCGTGGAGCAGCGCCGCGTGGGGCGGTATCGTCGTCGCCGGCATCCTAGCGCTCGCGATGGTCTACCGAACCATTCCACCTTTCTGACGACCGATATTTAAGCTACGCAACGCCGTGCGGGCAACCCCACAGGGCGACGCCACGCGCTTTTACGCTGCGCCGGCTGGCGCACCGTGTCTGGAGCGGGGTGGCTGCTGTATGACGGCGAGTGCGGCTTCTGCCGCGGGCTCGCCGACCGCTGGGGCGGGCTGGCGCAGCGCGCTGGCTTTACGCTGGCGGAGCTACAGGCGGAGTGGGTGCGCGAGCGGCTCGCCCGGGATGGCGGGGCGGCGGACGCGACCGTCGCCCCGGATGAGCTGCTGCTGCTGCTCCCCGATGACAGCGTGCTCGGCGGCGCGGACGCGCTCATGGAACTCTGCCGCCACATATGGTGGGGCTGGCCGCTCTGGCTGCTCTCGCGGTTTCCCGGAGTGATGCGGCTGTTGCGCTGGCTCTACCGGCGTGTCGCCGCACGGCGGCACCGACTGGCGACGAGCGCAGCGCCGTAGCTGGACGGAAAGGGATGGTGCGGGGGGTCGGATTCGAACCGACGAATCCCTGAGGAACCGGATCTTAAGTCCGGCACAATTGGCCAGGCTATGCGACCCCCGCACTTAGTTTCCACCCCTCCCGAACCTTTAAAATAGATGGTGACTGCCGCGGAGGCAGCAGGTATCAGCTTCCTGCC
>PSPB01000087.1 GCA_003193815.1 Methanobacteriota archaeon | reverse complement strand
GAGTTCCGTTACTACCTAAGCTTTGTGGCTATTGCTATCACACTGGTAGTTATCGGCCTCTGGGCGCCGCTGCAGGGCAACGGCTGGGCGCCAGCGGAGGCGCTGCGGCCGGCCCTGTTCCAAGTGGTCTCCATCCTGACCGGCACTGGCTTCACCTCGCAGGATTTCGGGAGCTGGGCCGCGGCGGCGCAGTTCGTGCTGCTGCTGCTGATGTTCGTTGGCGGCTGCGCCGGCTCGACCACGGGTGGTCTCAAGGTCATCCGCATCGAAATCCTGCTCAAAGCGCTCTGGCGCGAACTGTTTCTGGTGGTCCACCCACGCGCGGTGCGCAAGTTGCGGCTCGGCGCCAAGGTGCTTGAGGAGGAACTCGTGCGCAACGTGGCCGTATTTTTCTTCATCTACATCATCTTGTTCCTGACCGGCGCGCTGGTGCTGCTCTACCTCGAGCCGGGCTGGACCCTTGTTGACGCAATGGCTGCCTCGATTGCGTGCCTCAGCAACGTCGGCCCCGGCCTCGGCGCGGTCGGTCCCGGCGCCAGCTATGCTGGCCTCTCGAGCGGCACGTTGAGCGTACTCTCGCTGCTGATGTGGCTCGGCAGGCTGGAGATTATTACCGGCCTGCTGCTATTCTTCCCGGGGACTTACCGCGACTGACGTCCCGAGGGGGGATGCTGCATCGCCGCTGGCCGCTCGGCAAGCTCGCGACCAGGACGCTGCAACCGTGACTGACGTCCCGGCAGGGTGCCTTACCTGAAGCGTCGCGTCAATACGACTGTTGCTGCTGCCCCTGCTGCCCTGTTGCCGGCCGCACCTGATTTAGCCGCTGTCCGCTGCGCGCTCGTGGGCAAGGAGGCGTGGGCGCGCTACGGGATGAACAAGGCGCGCGGCATGGCGCAGAAGCAGGCGCGCTTCGACGAGGGCGAGGCGGACGGCCGTGCGGAGGCGCTCGCGACCGAGGCGGGGGCGGACCGCGATGCGCTCCAGCAGGCGGCGACCGGCGGTGCGTGGCGCGAGGCGGAGGCGGCAACCGACGCGGCGCGCGGGGCGGCGGAGCGGCTGGCCGCGCTGGTCACGCCGCAGTGGCGTTCGCGCACGCTGCCGTGGCTGGCGCTGGCGTCCGCGCCTGGCGCTGGCGGCATGGCTCGCCACCTCGGCAGCGGTCGCGGGAGTGGCGGCGTTCGGCGGTGTTGGCGCGCTGCTGGTCGCCATCCACAGCTTGCGGCAGCCGATGCGGCTGCCGCAAGTTTCACGCGAGCAGCGCGACGACATATTGCAGCAGGCGCAGGCGGCCGCGCGTGAGGCGGGGCTGAAGGCAGCGTGGGTTGCCGGCTGGGAGCAGGGCTGGGCCGCGGGCTGGAAAGAGCGCGACTGAAGCGCTACATCAGCCGTAGCTGCGGCCGCACGAAGTGGCCGTCGGCGGCGAGGTCGAGCGCGCTCGACATGAAAGAGTCGTCGCTGATAATCGGCTGGAGTTCGCTGAATGGCACCGCGGTCGAGATGAAGCGGGTGCGGCCGTGGCGGCCGAGGCTGACGACGCGCGCCGAGATGACGCCCTGCATGTCCAGCTCGGAAATGATGCCGCCGATGCGGCGCTGCGTCAGCGCGTCGAGTTCGAAGCGGTTGCATATGCGGTAGTAGGTGTCGTAGACGTCGCCGGTGGTCTGCCGGTCGAGCCGCGACTGCGACTCGTTAGCGAGTATCGACGCGAGCACCGCCTTGTGCTGGAGCGGCAGCTGGAGCACCATCTTGCGCACCTGGTCCTGCTCCATCATGCTCTCGGCACGGTTGACGTAGTCGACCGTCACCTGCCGCGAGCCGTCGCGCTCGGCCATCTCGGCCGCGATGCGCAGCAGGTCGAGCGCCTTGCGGGCGTCGCCGTGCTCCTGCGCGGCGCGACCGGCGCAGAGCGAGAGGACCTGCGGGTCGAGCGCCCCTTCGTGGAATGCCTGCCCGGCGCGCTGGTCGAGGATGTCGCGCAATTGCAGCGCGTTGTAAGGGGGAAAGGTCAGCGACTCCTCGCCGAGCCGCGACTTGACGCGCGGGTCGAGGAAGGTGGTGAACTTGGTGTCGTTCGAGATGCCGATGAGCGACATGCGCGCGTTGCCGAGGTCGGCGTTGATGCCGGTGAGGTGGTAGAGCACCTCATCGCCCGATTTCTTTACCAGCGCGTCGACTTCGTCGAGCACCACCAGCGCGATGCCGCCCGCCTCCTCCGCCTTGCGGCAGAGTGCCGCGTAGACCTGCTCCAGCCGCCAGCCGGTGTGCGGAATCGAGTCCTCCCAGTTGGTGGTGTATGTCTGCCCGATATTGGCGAGGATGCCATAGGGCGTGTTGACCCGCTTGCAGTTGATGTGCGCGGTGTGGATAGCCCCCCCGTCGGCGGTGACCTTGTCCTTCAGCTGGTCGCAGATATACCTGGCGACCGCGGTCTTGCCGGTGCCGGTCTGCCCGTAAATCAGGATGTTGCTCGGCCGCGAACCTTCGAGGGCGGGGCGCAGGATATGCGCCACCTGGTCTATCTCGTCGTTGCGGTGCGGGAAGTCCTCCGGGACGTAGTCCGAGGAGAGCACGCTGCGGTTGCGGAATATGTGTCCTTCGCTCGTGAGGGCGTCAAAAACGTTACGGGAAGCTTGCGCTGACTGCATTAGTGGGAACCCGCTCAACCGCGGGGCCGCAGGTATAGCAGTCCGCGTATAAATGCTGCGGACCGGCGCGGCGCGGGGGGCTGATTTTTAACCCCCCTCTCGCCGCCGTTGCCGGCTGCCCGGGGCGCAGGCGGAGTGCGACTAAATACCGCCCGCCGCGCGGTTCCGAGGGCTTCAGCGGGGGAGGTTGACGCGGAGCAATTTCCAGCGCACGCGACCCTCCGCGACAAGCGCCTCGAGCCGCCGCTGGACCGCGGTCGGCCGCGCGTTGCCCGACTTGACTTCGACGAAGACAATTTCGCGCGGATTGCCCTCGGCGAGGCCGGGGAAGACGACCAGGTCGACCGGGCTGCCAAGGAAGCGCGCCTCGGTCGGGTCGGCGGGGAAGTCGGGCAAGAACGGCGCCAGCTGCTCGGCGAACTGGCCGCCCAGCACGCTGCGCGAGCGGCTGATGGCCGCCTGCTCCAGCTGCCGCTTCCGCAGCCGCCACACCACTTCGCGCCACATCGCGCCGGTGAGCAGCGCCAGCAGTAGCAGGCCGACGATTTCGAGGGGAGTCATGGCGCGCCAGCCGCGCCGGGGAAAAAGGGGCAACTGTTTTGCCGGCTCCCCCATTGGGCGTGAACTTGACCGCGGACGAGCAGGAGGTGGTAGCATGGCTTTCGCAGCGCAACATGCTGCCGTCGCCGGAACTGGTTGAGCGCGTCGTCGCGCATCCCAACGGCCTCGGCTGGCTCGAGCAGTCGCTGCTAGCGCTCGATTCGCCGCAGCTTTTCCTCGGCCTCGGCGACCTCATCCCCGAGCCGGAGGAGCCGACGCCGATTGTCCGCGAGGCGACCGGTGCGCTGCCGCCGGTCATCATCCAGCGGCAAATCGGGCGCACCCGCGCCGACGGTCAATTGCAGAGTTACGTCGCGCTCTTCAACGACCGCTTCCGCACGCTGGCGCGACTGGTGCGACGCGACCCGGCGATGCGCGACGCGAGTGGGCTGCGGCAGGTCGACCCCGACGGCGAGAGCACGGTGGTCGGGATGGTCGCCGAAGTGCGGCAGCTGCAGGGCGGCCGCGTGCGCGCGGTGCTAGAGGACCCGGACGGCCGTCTGGCGGTGATGTTTGGAGAGGCGGACGAGGCGAGCCACAATCTGCTCCACGACGAAGTCATCGGGATTTCGGGGCGGTTGAGCCGGCGCGGCGACATGTTGTTCGCCAACGGCCCCATCGTGCGCCCCTACCAAGGTCGCGCCCGCGAGCCGGGACGCGCCGCAGAGCCGTGGACCGCGCTCTTCATCTCCGACCTGCATATCGGCAGCAACACCTTCCAGCAGGCGCAGTGGGACCGCTTCGTGGCGTGGTTGAATGGCGACGTCGACTACCACCGTGAGTGGATTCCGCGCCCGGGCTACCTGGTGCTGGCGGGCGACGTGGTCGACGGCATCGACTCCTATCCCGGGCAGGAGGCGGAGCTTGAGATTACCGACGTCTGGGAGCAGTATGCGGTTATGCAGCGCGAGCTCGAGAAGCTGCCGACCGACATCCAGGTAATCATCCTGCCGGGCAACCATGACGCGGTGAGGCTGATGGAGCCGCAGCTGCCGCTACCGGGACGCGTGCAGGAGCGCTACCCGCCCGGCGTCACTTTCACCGCCAACCCGGCGCTACTCGATCTGGCGGGGGTCAGCGTGCTCTGCTACCACGGCAAGTCGTTCGATGACCTGGTGAGCCTGCGCGACCTGACCTACGACAAGCCGATACTGATGATGAAGGAGCTGCTGCTGCGCCGCCATCTGGCACCGATTTACGGCGGTAAGACCCCGCTTGCTCCGGAGGACCAGGACCATATGCTGATTCGCGAGATGCCCGATATCTTTGTCACCGGCCACGTCCACTCGTGTGGGGTCGAACGGCATCAGGGAATGCTGCTGCTCAACCCGGGAACTTGGCAGTCGCAGACCGACTTC
>PSPB01000001.1 GCA_003193815.1 Methanobacteriota archaeon | reverse complement strand
GGCTGCGCGCCGCAGAGCATGGCGGTGTCGGTCGCCGCCACGCCAAGGATGCCGGCGGCGGCAACCGCCCGCACGGCGGCGGGGAGGAAGCGCGCCGGCGTCCCGAAGGGGTCGATGTCGAGCGCGCCGAATTCGCGACCCTCGAGCACTTCGAGCAGGTCGCCTTCGTACACTTCCGCCGCAAGTGAATTGTGCACCAAGTTGGCGCGGATGGCCGCTACAGCGAGCGGCGAGCAGTCGCAGAACTCGACGGCGGCGCCAGCCTCGGCCATCAGCCGCAGCCCGCGCACCCCCGACGCCGCAAGGCCGTCGAGCGTTGTCCCGGCCGGCGCCAGCTTGCGCCAGAGCGCGACGTGCAGGTCGCGCGCGAACGCCATAGCGGGATTGTAGAAGACGCCGCCCGCCTTCCCCGGGCCGGAGCCGGGGCCCGACGCTTCGGCCTCGAACCCGACCGCTCCTTCGCGCTCGACCGCTCCTTCGCGCTGGAGCTTCACACCATTCCGGTCTTGAGGATGCGCACCGCCTTCGACGGCAGCAGGCCGGAGTTGATGCGCGTCACCTCGAGCGTGCGCAGGTCATCCCGTTTGCGGATAGACTGGAGCAGCGGGTTGCGCGACCGCTTGTGCATCGTAATCAGCATCGGCTTGCCACACTCGAGCGCGTCGTCCAGCGCCTCGGCGAATTCCTTCGACTCCGAAACCAGCTTGCCCACTTCGTCGATGAGAATCAGGTCGTTCTCCTCGATAGCGCGCAGCACCGATTCGACCGCGATGCGCTTGACCGTGTCGAGCCGGATGCCGAGCGGCGTCGCCTCCGGGGTGCGTCCCGGCACGCGCGGCTTGACGTCCCAGCGCACCGAGGCGGCCAGCTCCTCTTCGCCGGTAATGTAGTCGCGCAGCATAATGCCGACCATCACGCCATCCTCCACGACGGCGTGGGTGGTGAAGCCGCCGATGCTGAAGCGGTCGCTCACCATTTCGGCTATTTTCAACACCATCCCGGTCTTGCCGGTTCCCGGCTGACCGGAGATAGCTAGCTTGACTGGAATCATGTGGAGCCTCCCAAAGCGGCGCAGTGGTTTAAGTGTTGCCGCCCGCCGGTGGCTTGTCGAGCCGCTCGGAGCAACCCCTGCGGCGCGAGCAGTTCTGGCACTTACCGGGGCGGTTGTGGTTGCGGTGAACCTCGCTCCGTCCCGCCAGCGCGTCGTTCATCTCTTCCAGCTTCTCGAGCACAATGGCTTTCAGCTTCGGCTCCCACTCGACCGTGTGCGGCTCGGTCTCGAGGCCATAGCGCAGCTGCCCGCCGGGCGGGGACTTGCCGTACATCTCCTCAACCAGCAGGCAGTAGGCGCCCGCCTGCAACACGTGGCTGAAGAAAGGCGCCCGCGGGCGGCGGCCGGTCTTGACCTCGACCGGGATGCGCACGCCGTCCTCGTGCAGGATGTAGTCGGGCCGCCCGGCGAGGTTGTGTTTATCTGACTTGAGGACCGGCGACTTCGCGGTCAGGTCGTCGGGCGCCTCGATTTCGCCCTCGCCCAGCTTGTAATCGTCGCGCAGTTTGTCGACACGCTCGGTCGACTGCAGCAGCCGGTAGAGCAGGAACGATGCGCCCAGCATGAAAAACAGGCTCACGATGATCATGATGTTGCCCTCGTTGGAGCCAATGTGCCAGAGGATGAAGAGCGCCGCCAGCACCAGTATCCCGATGTAGAGCACGACCGCCAGCAGCGTGCTGGAGGTCTCGCGCGACTTGTGCTCCTCGTGGAGCAGCGTCTTGAGCGAGGCGCCAATTTCCTGATGCTTCTCAAGGCCACTCGCGACTTCGCTGCCTTCGGCGTCGACGCCTGTGCGGCCCAGCCACCACGAGAGGGGGCAGTATCCATACCGCTCCATCTCGGAGGCCGAGATGACTTCCTTGCTCATCTGTGTTAAGTCCGGGGTTGGGTCCGGGAAAATCCCCAGCCGGGGGCAGCAAAAAAGCCTTTTCAGACCTGACGGTAAGTTTCGCTCCAGGCGAGGTTACCGTATTCGGCAATCTCGTACGCCCAGCGCAACTCGTGTGGGCCATTCCCGTCGCTAAAGCGGATGGTCAGCAGCAGCTGGTAGTCGAAGGCCGACGGCTCGTGGTAGACCAGCGACGGCAGCTTCACCGACTGGTGCGCCGCCAGCGCGCCCGGGCGCCATGACTGTTGCTCGACTAGCAGGGTGTCGTTCCAGACCGACAATTCAATCTCCAGCCCCGAGAAGGCGAGGGTCCCCTCATTGGTGACGCGACACTGGATGAAGTTGCCCGAGTAGGAGTGGTGGTAGACCGTCTCGACCCGCAACTCGGTGCGCGGGATGGCGTACGCCCAGCCAGCCCAGAGCAGCAGCAGGACAGCGCCCACCGCGCTGATGCGCAGCAGCAGCCGCTGCTGTTCGCGGTTCAGAGGCTCGCCCCCAGAGATGCGAAGAAGCTGGTGCCGGGCTCGGGCAGGATGTAGTGCCGCTCGCCTGCGCCGAGCTCGGTGTCGAGCCCCCCGCGCTGGTATTCGAGCCAGCCCGGAATGAGCGGCAGTCCGCCGACCTCACGCAGCCGTATGTCGAGCAGCATCACGGCGGTGTCGAGCGTCAGCGGCCCCAACCGCAGCTCGCCCGCAATCGCGAGGCCCAGTTCGCCGCCGCGCGCCTCGCTCAGCTCGAAGACCGGGTAGACACCGAACAGCTCGTGCGGCGTGATACGTACGTGCTCGACCCCGACGGCGTGGAGTTCGAGGTAGTGCAGCGTGAATTGCGGCGTCGCCGGCGAATTGGTGCTGCGCAGGAACGCCTCGCCGATGCCGTTCGGCGCGTCAATCACGTACGCGTAGCCGTCGAGGTAGAGCCGGGTGTTGTTGCCCAGGTCGGTCGCGTCGAGCCATGTACCGCTGTGGCCGCCGGTGTAACCCGGGTCGAGTTGCAGCACCACGTCCAACCCCGGTTCGGAGGCCTGCACAGCGATATTGGGGAAGCCCTGGAACATGAACGGCAGGTCCATGTCGAAATCGTAGTTGGGCTCAATCCGTATGTCGAAGAAGGCGGGGACGTCGTGCACCAGCGCGGTCGCGGTGCGCCAGCCGCCGTAGCGGTCGCTGGTCGAACGCGCCATCAACAGCTCCTGCCCGGAGGACGAATGGAAGTTGAACCGCACCTCGCGCCCCACCAGCACCTTGGCGCGCAATTCGTGCGGCACCTCGGAGAGGATGATTTCGTTGATGGAGCGGCCGGTCTGGTTGTGCGACCGGAAGTAGGCACGCCCCAGCCCCTTCGAGGCGGAGATGTCGAAAACCGAGTCGCTGTCGACCCCGGCAGCGAGGTTCTTGCCGAAGCTGAAGGTCCCGACCAGGTCGCTGCCGGCCGGGATGCCGTCGAGGAACAGTCGCAGCCCGGTGCCGGCAGCCCCACGGTCGATATCGAGCCAGATCCAGTCGCGCTCGGGCGACCAGCCCTGCAGGTCGAGGCTAATTACATCGGGCTCGCCGGTCGCCAGCTGCAGCGACGCCGCCTGCGGCAGGCCGGTCAGGTGGAAGCGCAGCGAGACATTGTCGCCCGCCTGCCGCAGCACCGCACCGTGGGTCCAGTACGCCGGCTCCGGGACGCTGCCGACATCAGCCGCTAGCGTCACGCGCGGAATGGAGACCAGCGACGAGAACTCGAGGCCGACAGTGTCGCCCAGCGTGGCGCCCAGCGACAGCGACTCGGGCAGTTCCGGCAGCGCGATTTCGATGTCCATCTCGCGCACCGCGTCGGTCACGCGGCCGTAGACCGTGCCGAGCGGCTGGTCGGTGGTAATCGTCAGGTTGGCGCTGACCGGGTCGCCCGCGTCGTCGGTATCGACCGTCAGCAGCGCGGTCGCGTCCAGGTTCGAAGGCAGGTCGCCCAGCCGCAGGTCGAGCGACTTGTTGTCGACGCCCGCCACCTGCACGACCAGCTCCTCCATGTCGCCGCCGGAGTTGAAATCGGTGACGTCCAGCCCCAGCAAAACGCCATCAGGAAGGTCACGATACTCGATTGAGAGCTGTGGCGAGATGCCTCGCAAGTACGCCTTGACGCTCAGGTCACCAGCATCCGAGCGCACCAGCGAAAGCCCGTTGAGCCATTCGCTCTCGAGCCGCGTCGTATCGCCTAGTTCGGCCGCAAAGACGACGTGGTCCACCGACTCGCTGGCGGTCAGGTTGAGGACCATCCGATCGGCCCTGATATCCAGCTCGAGGGAGAGGTCACGCGGTAGCTGTGGAAGCAGGATTTCGAGCGAGTAGGGACGCTCGCCTTCCTCCTCGACGCGTATATAAATGGGGCCGACCGGCTGGCTGCTCTCGAAATCGATTGAGCCGGCGAGAGTAAAGTTCTCGACTGTGGCGTTGATGGTCAGGTTGGCATCAATCGTCAGGTCGAGCGATTGTGGAATCGCGGCGATGTAGGCTGTGAACTGCGGGCCGAAAATGCCATGCTCGCGGAAGAAGAGGTAGTCAGCGGTCGCCTCGTGGTTATACTGCTTCAGATCGAGCAGCAGCCGCAGCTCGTCGCCGCGCGAGAGGTAGTCTGCGTCGACCAGCTGTGGCAGCCCCGGCAGCAGCAGGCGCGCCGCGAGAACCTCCTCGTCGCCCACGTCCAGCTGGTCGGACCAGAGCCCCTGAACCCAGCGCGGCGGCTCCTCCAGCTGCGAGATGTTGCCCTTGTCGACCCAGGCCGTGATGGCGACTTCCTCCTCGACCGAGTAGATGAAGCGCGCTACGGTCTCGAACGACTCGACGTTGGAAATCAGGTTCAGGGACAGGTCCGAGACCAGCTGCACCATCGCCTCACCCAAGTCGGAGAGCGCCTCAATCAGCCGCGCCATGTCGCCCAGCGAGCTGATGTTTCCGACGCCGGCCGGCAGGTCATCCGCGTTGAGTAGTGGCACCCGCACGGTCAGGTTGACCGGCAGCGGGTCAACGAAGACGTAGGCGTTGAGCCCGTCAGCCGGCGACTCATACTCGGTCAGGTCTACCGCCCCCACCTTGAACTGCGTCGGCTGCCGGTGCTGAATCTGGAAATCGGCCATGTCGCCAGCGCTATCTAGCCGCAGCGACTGGAGCCAGCCCAGCCGCCCTGCCAGCGACGCCGATTCGTCGGGGGCGCCGACGCGGTCGCGGTAGAGCAGTACCCAGTTGCCGTCGAAGAGCGACTCGTCCCACACTTGCGCCGTCGCGACGCCGTCTGCGGTCTGGTTGGTGATGACGAAGCTAAAATTGAACCAGCTATCAGTCAGCAACCGCATATCGTTGCCGTCGACCGCTATTTCTGCATCTCCCGGCAGGTGCTCCAGTTCGAAGCGGGTGTAAATTCCATCAGCCTGGCTGGTGAAAGTAATGGATTCCATCACCCGATCGCCGAACGGGTCACCTGCCGGGCCGCCACTGTAGCTCATGGCACCGCCCTGCATGTTAAGGCTAATTTCGGTCGGGATGTCACTGAAGGTAATGTTAGCCCATTGTGTTGTCGCACCCACCGTGTCAATGCCCTCGAAATAGACCCGCAGCGGTAGGTCGCGGTCTGGCTGCACCGAAATCTCGACTGTACGGTAGCTGCTGTCAGAATAGTAGTAGGCGTCACCTATCCCTGTCAAGCGGCCACTGAAGCTGTAGCCCAGGTTCTCGCCGGAAATGGCGGCACGGCCCGGCGCAGGTGAATTAGCCGCCAGCCAAGCGGTCTCATTGTAGATGGCGAAGTAGTCGTCGTCCGCCGGCAGCGCCAGCCAAGCGTGGCTGGTAATCCAGAACTCAAGCTTCCCGAGCCAGGCCTTGTCGCCGGAGCGGGTACGCATCGTGAGCCGTACCTCGCCGGCGCCCTCACCCACAGTGACGCCGAGTACTGCCTGCGGGATGGAGCGCAGGATGCGACCGATGGTCACCAGCTTGCTAGCCAACGCGAACATCATGTTGTTCAGGAAGTCTCCCACCAAGTTACCAAGGTCCTGTAGCGGTGGCAGGGAGTCGTCGTCGAAGAGCGTGAATGACCCTTCGAGCAGGACATGCTGCGGCAGGTCCTGCATCACCACGCCGGTGAAGATGCGATAGTCATGCTCGCCCCACGCCGCTCCCACCTCAGTGGAGGAAAGATACTCATAGTCGCCGTAAACGAGTGACTTGAGACGCTGCGTAGAGCTGAACTCGACCACGGTGCGGTTCTGCTCATCGGTCGATTCGTTACGCACCTCCAACCAGAGCGAGGTGCCGGGACGGTCGCTGAGGCAGGCGAACGGTTCCCCCGGAAGCAAGCCACGGTCGCAGCTCGGAATTCCCTCCAGCTCGGCGACTATATGCGACAGAAACGGGTCGCTCCCATCGCGCGGGGCGACGTTGTACTCGTAATAGTGGAAGTCCAGATTGAAACTGGCGTCCTGCTCGAGCGGGTCGTCGCGCTCGACAAGTCTGGCATACAACTCGAGTGCATCGCGATCGACGCCATCCTCGTCATCGGAGATAATGCGCAGTTCCAGCTCGGCCGGAATCTTGCCACGTGGATTGGAGATGTCGAGCTGGACGAAAGACATCTCCTCCATCGCTGGCAAGGGTTCTTCCGGGGTACCGCCGCGTGACCAGTTGTACTTGATGTAGCCAGGGGTAATCGTCAGCCCCTCAACACCATTATCGGACGAGTTGGACTGGTCGGCGTCGATGTGGTAACGCAGGTTATAGGGTGCGTTCAGGCTGCTCAGGTCACCAGGGTTGATTCCACTCGCATTAAGATAAATTGCAAAATCATCGGTTGTACCCTCCCAGTCGTAGGTGTCAGGCACGTCCTGGAACTGCGTATCCACGGTCCAGATGTAGGTCAGGTCCTCGCCCTGATCGCCGGTATAGGTTGCGCCGCGAATCACCGCTATTTCCAGTGGCTGATCCAGTTCCACACCAGGCAACTCTTCAAACTCGAATGAAATGCCGCCTTCGGCCCCCAGCTGAACATCGCCGTCGAAGGGGTTGGCGTCCGACTGCTCTATCAGGTTCCCGATAATCGGCACCAACCGGCAGCGGACGTCGTCGTTGCCGTCACCGGTAACATCAATGTTGACCCAGGAGATGTCGCTTTCGTCAAGGGTGCTGATGAGTAATATGAAAATGTCCACGAAAGGGTTCCCGGGGGGGAGGGTAGCGTTAACCCAGGCTGACAAGAGCGAGGTCGAGGAGCCAAAGAGTGTGGTGATTAGGTCCTTCTCCTCGATGCCCTCCTCTTCTGCGGAGATATTACCGTCCCCGTTAGCGTCGTAGGCCCAGTAGATCAGGTATGTTTGGAGGAACAGCGACGCGGCCGTGCCGAGCGTGGTATCCTGCCACATCTCCTCGTTTTCAATCATTTCCCCTATAATGCGAGCTTGCTGCGGCTGCGGGTCGTCCACCACCACCGGCGTGAAGCCGCGGTCGCCGTATTCCCAGCTCATCTCGGCCATGTCGACCGACGCATTCACCTCCTCGGTCGCGTTGAGTTCCGCCAGCGCCTGCCGCTGGTCTTTGAGCAGCGAGAAGTTGGCAATCTTGCCGTCGTGCAGCTGCCGCAGCAGCGCCAGCTCCTCGCCAACTAGGCTCGCCTGTTCCTGCCGGTGCAGTTCGAGCGACCCGAAGAGCTCCTCCATCACGGCAGCGGAGCCGTAGTCGTTCCCGCCGCCGCCGGTTGGCGAGTGGGTCGTCGCGCCCGCCAGAAGTGGCTGCAGGATGACCAGCAGGGCGATTCCCAGCACCAGCATTCGACGACGGGGGGACATCACGGCGCGTTGAGAGTCCTGCGGTATTTATAGGTGGCCGAAAGGCTCGAGCTTTAAATAAAGGAGGAAAGTCCAGCCGAACATGCCTGAGGATGAAAGCCCGGCTGAAGCACCACCCGGGGAGGAGCCGCAGGAGTCCGCAACCGAGGTGAAACAGGAGCGGCTCGAGGCGGAGAAAGGCTTCCGTGGTGAAGCCAACGAGCGCGAGCTGCAGGAGCTGGTCGCGAACCTCAGCACCAACATCCTGATTATCGGCGCTGGCGGCGCCGGCAACAATACCCTCGAGCGACTCTACCGTGAAGGCATTGACGGTGTCGAGATGCTGGCGCTGAACACCGACGCGCAGCACCTGCTCGCGGCGCGCGTGCCGCACCGCATGCTCATCGGCAAGCAGCTCACCAAGGGGCTCGGCGCTGGCGCCGAGCCCCATCTGGGCGAGGGCGCCGCCGAAGAGGCGCGCGATGACCTGCTCAACGCCTGCCACGAGGCGGACATCGTCTTCCTGACCGGCGGCCTCGGCGGCGGCACCGGCACCGGCGCGCTGCCGGTGATAGCACGATTTGCCAAGGAAAAGCAGGCGCTCACCATCGCCATCGTAACGCTGCCGTTCAGCAACGAAGGCGCCCGGCGCGCCAAGAACGCGCAGCAGGGGCTGGAGCGGCTGCGCAAGGTGGCCGACACCGTTATCGTGATTCCCAACGACAAGCTGCTGCAGAAGGACATCGCGCAGCTGCCGCTCAACGAAGCGTTCCGCAAGGCCGACGCCATCCTGGGTGGGGCGATTCGCTGCATGTCCGAAATCACCACCCGCAGCGGGCTGGTCAACATCGATTTCGCCGACCTGCGCTCAATCATGGAGTCGGGCGGCGTGGCGATGATTGGCACCGGCGAGGCGCAGGGCACGGACCGCGCGGCCGAGGCGGTGCAGAGCGCCTTCTCGTCGCCGCTGCTGGAAGTCGATATCAGCCAGGCTTCGGGCGCGCTCATCAACGTCACCGGCGGCGATGACATGACGCTGCACGAGGCGCACGCGGTGGTGCGCGAAGTGAATGCCAAGATTAATAAGGAGGCCCGAATCATCTGGGGAGCTTCCATCGATTCTTCTCTCGAGCATTCCATTCGTGTGATGCTTGTAGTAACTGGTGTGAAATCATCCCAGATACTTGGTCCTCCAGAAGGAGTCGAAGATGAACTGGTGGCGCGCTACGGGATAGACTTCGTGCAATGAGCTACATCGAGCGAATCTGGAATACGCAACAGGGTCTTGAGGACCGCTTCCGACGCATTGGCCGCGGCCGGTTCGGCCGCGTGCTGAGGCTGGCGCGCAAGCCGACCTACGACGAGTTCGTCAAGAGTTCGTGGATTGTCGGCATCGGCATCGGCATTGTCGGCCTTATCGGTTTCATAGTCTACTACATCTGGCTGAAAGTCCCCCCCATAATCAGCGACGTACTGGGAATCTAGGATTAACCATGGCAACCTTCGAAGACGAAACAGAGCCTGAAACGCCTTCCGCAGAGGCGAGCATCTACATCATGAAGACCGCCATCGGGCGCGAGCAGACCGCCAGCGAGCGGCTGGCTGACCGCGTTCGCCGCAGCGGCGCGCCGGTCTGGTCAATCCTGGCGCCCTCCAAACTGCGCGGCTTCGTGTTTGTCGAGACCGACAGCCCCGAGCTGCTGCGCGACAACCTGAAAGGGCTGACGCACGCCCGCGGCATGGTGATGGTCAAGGGCATCGGCTACGGCCGCTCCAAGCAGCCCGACTCCTTCGGCACCAGCACCCTCGAGGAGCTGAAACCGCACCTGACCCCGCCGCCGGCCGTAACCGGCATCGCCGAGGGCAACATCGTCGAAGTCATCGCCGGGCCGTTCAAGGGCGAGAAGGCGCGCGTCCAGCGCATCGACGAGGGCAAGGAAGAGGTGACTGTCGAGCTGTTCGAGGCGATGGTCCCCATCCCGATTACCGTCCGCGGCGACCACGTACGCGTGCTTGAGAAGGAGCCGAACTGATGGGCGAGACCGTCGAAGCCCTAGTCGAAGCGGGTAAGGCCAACGCGGGACCGCCGCTCGGGCCGGCACTCGGCCCGAGCGGCGTCAACGTCAAGGCCGTCATCGACGAGATTAACGCTAAAACAAAGGCAATGGCGGGCATGAAAGTACCAGTCAAGGTCAAGGTTGCCGACGACAAGTCGTTCAGCGTCTCGGTCGGCACGCCCCCCGCGGCGTCGTTGGTCAAGCAGGTTCTCGGCCTCGCCAAGGGGTCGGGCGAAGCGGGAACCGTCGTCGCAGCCGACATGACCCTCGAGCAGGCAATGACCGTTGCCAAGCAGAAGGGACCTGCCCTTACGGGTGGTGACCTGAAAGCGATGACCTCCGAAATCCTCGGCGTCGCCAAGTCGATGGGGCTGACCTGCGAGGGGCAGGACCCCAAGGCGTTCCAGGCCAAGCTACGCGCCGGCGACTACGACGACCGGTTCTGAATGCGCGCCGTGCTGGCGCTGGGTGGTAACGCCCTCCAGCGGTCCGGCGACGACGGCAGTGTCGAAGGCGAACTGCAGCGCGCGCACGCTTCGCTGGCGCCGATGGCGGAATTGCTGGCAGGGCGCGACCGGCTGCTGCTAACGCACGGCAACGGCCCGCAGGTGGGGCACGCGCTGCTACGCGCCGAAGCTGGCCGCCCCGAAACCCCCGAACGACCACTCGACCACCTTGTTTCCGACACGCAGGGCGGGCTCGGTTACCTGCTCGAGCGCACGGTGCGCGAAATCATCGCTGGCGCGGGCGGCAGCCGCAGCGTCATGACCATGCTGGCGCAGGTCGAGGTTGACCCGGAACTGGGCGAACCGCGCAAACCGGTCGGCCCGTGGTACCTGGATGCGCGCCGCGCCGAGCTGGAAGCGCGCGGCTGGGCGCTGGCCGAAGGCGAGAAAGGGGTGCGGCGACTGGTCGTCTCGCCCGCGCCGCTGCGGGTGCTCGAGCTAGATATCATACGCTCGCTGTTCGAGAACCGGATGCTCTGCATCACCGCCGGGGGCGGTGGGACGCCGGTGGTCCGCGACGGCGCTCGCTGGCGCGGCGTCGAAGGTGTGATTGACAAGGACTCGGTGGCGGGAATGCTGGCACAGCAGCTGAACGCAACGCACCTGATTATCGCCACCGACGTCGAGCACGCCTGGGTCGGCCCCGACCGGCGGCCGCTGGGCGAGGTGGGCGTCGCCGAACTGCGCAGCCATTACGACGCGGGCGAGTTCCCGGCCGGCTCGATGGGGCCCAAGGTGTGCGCCGCGCTCGACTTTGTCGAACGCGGCGGCGAAATGGCTATCATTACCGCGACCGGGAACGTAATGGCTGCGCTCGCGGGCGAAGCGGGAACACGGGTCGTCGCCTAGAGGAACTGCAGCTCTTCCTCGGCGACCAACCGCGCGCAGTAAGCGCACGCCAGCTGGAGCGGCTCGCGGCTGCGCAGCAGCAGCCGGCTGGTGGCGCCGCGCTCGTTGTTGGAGATGCAGTTGGTGTTGGGGCAGCGCGCGACGCCCGCCACCTCTTCGGGAATTTCGACCGCCGTCTTCTCGGCAACCGAGTAGTTGCGAATGATATTGACATGGGCACCGGGCGAGAGCAACGCGATGCGCTCGGTCTCGCTCTCGGTCAGTTCGCGGTCCTCAATCTTGATTATGTCCTTGCGCCCCTGCTTGGAGCTGGGGACGTTAATCAGCAGGCTGACCGTGTTACCGGTGCCCGCCACGTCGAGGATGTCGAGAATCTTGAGTCCGGCACCGGCGCGCAGGTGGTCAATCACGGTGCCGTTGCGAATCGGCTGTACCTTGAGCAGGTTGTCCGCCATCAGTCGCCCCCGAGCAGCATTTCCAGCAGCGCCATCCGCACCGGGACGCCGTTGAACGCCTGCCGGAAGTAGGCGGCGTGGTCGGTCTCGTCGACGTCGGTCGCAATTTCGCCGACGCGTGGCAGTGGGTGCAGCACTCGCAGCCCCGGTTTCGCATCGCGCAGTGTCTCGGCCGAGATGGTGTAGGCGCCGGCGACACGGACATAGTCCTCCGGGTCGGGAAAGCGCTCCTTCTGGATGCGGGTGACGTAGAGCAGGTCCAACTCCGGCAGAACCCCGTCGAGCGTCGTGTGCGCGCTCCAGCCGTCAGGCAGCCCCGCGGTCACGCGGCGCGGCATCGCCAGGCTTTCGGGAGCGATGAAATGCATCGTGGTATCGTAGCGCGCCAGCGCCGCCGCGAGCGAGTGGACCGTGCGGCCGTAGCGCAAGTCCCCCAGCAGGCCGACCGTCAGCCCCTCCAGCTTGCCCAGCTCCTCGCGTATCGTGAAGAGGTCGAGCAGCGTCTGCGTCGGGTGTTGACCGGCACCGTCACCGCCGTTGATGACCGGGACATCGGATATTTCGGCCGCCAGCCGCGCCGAGCCTTCCTGCGGGTGGCGCAGGACGATGGCGTCGGCGTAGCCGGCGACCATCCGCACCGCGTCAGCCAGCGTCTCGCCTTTCAGGTGCGAAGTCGTCCGGGAGTCGGCGAAGCCTATGACATTGCCGCCCAGCCGCTGCATCGCGGTCTCGAAGGAGAGCCGCGTGCGGGTCGACGGTTCGAAGAAGCAGGTGGCGAGGATTTTTCCGACGACCGCGTCGCTGCGCTCTTCGCCGCGCGCTACCGGCAGCAGCTCGCGCGCGCGGTCGAGGATGGACGCGATTTCGTCATCAGCGAGGTCCTGTATGGTGACGACGTGGTCCACGGCGGGCGCAGGGAGGGGGGTCTTTTAGGGTTGACTCGTCGCGCCACGGCGGGTTTCGACGACGCGATTCCCGTCGCCAAGGATGACGATGCGCGGCCGCCACTCCTTCGCTGCGTCAGCCGTCATCCCGGCGAAGGCGGCAATGATGACGCGGTCGCCCGGCTCGGCCATGTGCGCGGCGGCGCCGTTGACGCACGCCTGACCCTCGCCGGGGTGGAGCATGGCGTAGGTCACCAGCCGCGTGCCGCGGGTGATGTTCCATATGTGCACCTGCTCGTATTCAACGAAACCGGCTGCCGCAAGCAGGTCGTCGCTGAGACCGATGGAGCCTTCGTATTCCAACTCGGCGGCGGTGACGCACAGGTTGTGCAGCTTCGATTTCAGCAGAGTTAGCTGCATGTGCACTCCCTCGCTCTCGCGCGCTTAAAGCGTTTGCACGCGCAACGGTTTATACCTGCGCTAGCAGGGGCGCGCGTATGGACTCCGGCCTGAGGCTGGCGCACAACCGACTGGCGCGCTCCGTCTGGATGCTGCTCGGCCATGCTTGCATCGCCATCGGCACCATCGGCGCGTATGTGCCGGGGCTGCCGACGGTCTCGTTTTACGTGCTGGCGGCGGCGTTCTATGCACGTGGCTCGGAGAAGTTCTACAACTGGCTGCTGCACCACCCGGTCTTCGGCCGCTACGTCCGCGACTACCGTGCCGGGCTGGGGATGCCGTTCCGCTCGAAGGTCTACACGATTGCGATGATGTGGACCGCCGTGACTTACGCCGTCTACGCGCTGACGCGGCTGGGCGACCCGGGCTACGGGCAGGCGACGGTGCTACTGGCGGGGGTCATCGGCGCCTGGTTCGTCGGCCTGCACATCCCGACGCAGCACACCAACCGCGAGGCGAATATGCGCTGGTTGCTGCGCATCCTGGGCGCCGCTTGCGCGGCGCTCTGCGTCGTCGTGGCGTGGCTGGCGGCCGGGCCGCTGCAACTGCTGGCGCTGGTGGGGACCGCGATTGCGGCCGGGCTCGCGGCAAGGGCTTAAGTTGCTGGAGCATTCCCCCGACGTGGCAGCGCGCAAGGATACCAACATCGCCTACAAGATTTATGCACCGGTTTACGACCGCGTTTTCGCGCCCAGTTTCGCCGAGGGGCATACACGGATGGTCGAGGCGCTCGACGCGCAGCCAGGCGAGCGGGTGCTCGAAGTGGGGGTCGGCACCGGCATCTCGCTGCGCCATTACGTAGCCGGCGTGCGCGTCGACGCACTTGACTTCAGCGCGGCGATGCTGAAGAAGGCACGCAAGAGGATTGACAAGGGCGAGGTAGCCGCGGAGGTGACGCTGCACCAGATGGACGCGCACAAGCTGGAATTCAACGACGACACGTTCGACCATGCGGTAGTGGCGCACGCGATTGCCGTCGTGGCGGAGCCGGAAGTGGTGCTGCGCGAGATGATGCGCGTCACCCAACCTGGCGGCAAGCTGGTGGTGGTCAACCATTACAAGGACGACCCCGGGAAGCTCTGGCGCGCGTGGAATCCGGTGCGGCGGAAGCTGGGGCTGGGGCAGCACTTCGACCTTCCGGAACTTTTGCAGGCGTGCGGGCTGGAAATCGTGAGCGACAATATCGTCAATCGCATCAAGTCGCGACTGATTGTGACGCGGCTGCCCGCCTAGAGGCCGTGGCGCGCAACGTGCAGGCCGTAGCTGCCGAGAATCTGCGGTGCAATCTGTAGCGACTCGGCGTTGATTTGCTCGATGGTATCATACGGCGTGTGGTATTCGGCCGAGCCCGAACCGTAGCCGGTGGCGGTCGTAAAGCCCTCCATCGCGAAAGTGCGGTGGTCGGACGGCCCCGCCACGGCCGCGTAGCTGACCGGCGTCTGGTAGTCGGCTGCCAGCGCGGGGAACCGCTCGCGCCACAACTCCATGACTTTCTCGATTTCCGCTTTCAGGTCGGGGTTGTTGACCTCGAACGGGATGCGGTCGCCGCTCTCCCCGAGGTCGGCGTGGGTCATGTCGAAGTTCAGGTAGAGCCGCAAGTCGCTCTGCAGGGCGGCCTCGTTCTGCAGGAAGTAGCCGTACGAGCCGAGCAGTCCCAGTTCCTCGGCGCCCCATGTCGCAAAGCGCACAGTGTATTCCAGTTCGCCCGCCTGCACGAACTGGCGCGCCATCTCGATGATTTCGGCGGTGCCGACGGTGTTGTCGACCGCGCCGTCGCCGACGTAATGCGTGTCCATGTGCGCGCCGAGCATCACGATTTGCGACGACTTGCCAACGATGTCGCCGGTGACGACACGCGTTTCGCGCAGCTCGATTACGACATTTATATCCAGATCGACGAGCGCCGACATGTCGTCGTCATCTTTGGCAGCGTCAATCCAGTCCTGCAATTGCTGGCCTGCCGTCTGGGAGAGCATCAGGTGCGGGATTAACTGGTCGGCATATTCTGGATACGCTTCGGGAAATGGGATCATGTGGCCGCGCGCGTCAGCCCCGTAGGACGCCTTGCCAATCGGCCAGTCGCGCCCTGCGTCGTAAATCAGTGAGACTGCCGCGCCATTGTCGAGCGCCTGCAGGTAGAGCGCGCTGTAGCTGAGCGCACCGTCGTTGGCGACCAGAACCGCCCGGCCGGAGACCGGCCCGGCAGCGGAATAGTTGGCGTCGTCACCATTGCCGACGAAGATCGCCTCGATGTCGGAGTCGTCGAGCGAGCCCGAGAAGGCGAGCACGGTGAAATCCTCGAGATGCGACAGTTGCTGCTCATCGCGGTCAATCGTGGCTCCCAGCAACGGGTCGCGCTCCTCGCGGGCGATGGTCAGCTCCTGCGTCCCGACCGGCTCGTAGAGCGTCCACGGCACGGGGTGGACCGTGACGCGCGCCAGCCCCGCCGCGGTAAACTGGCTGGCGACATATTCGGCGCCCAGCAGCTCCGCTTCGCCGCCGGCAAAACGCGGACCGTTGGCAGTCAGCGCCTCGATATCCTCGTAGGCGCGCTGGTAGTCGAAGGCGATGAACTCCACCTCCGGCTCCCCGAACGGCCACCAGACCCAGGCGGCCGCGCCGCTGACGAGCAGCAACAGCACCAGCACCACCGCGATAATGCGGCCGCGCGTCGTCTCGAGGCTGGAGGGAAATTGCACGGGGCGCCAGCGTGGCGCGCTAATAAGCGCAATCCGCTTATACGCAGCACGCAAGGGGATGGCGATGGTATCCGAGAGCGCCGAGATGATGCTCAAGCACATTCACTCGCTATCCGCCGCGGGCGACCGCGTGCGCACCACCGACCTGGCGCAGCAGACCGGGCTGACGCCGGCAACCGTGACGGAGATGGTGCAGCGGCTCGGCAGCGAAGGATTCCTCGACTACCAGCCCTACCACGGCGTACTGCTGACCAACGATGGCTTGCAGGTTGCGGCCGAGATGGAGCACCGCTTCGACCTGCTGCAACGCTTCCTGGTCAAAGTGCTGGGGGTCGAGCAGGGCGAAGCCGATACGGTCGCGTGCCGCATGGAGCACATCCTGACGCGCGACATCGAGACGCGGCTCTGCAACCTGCTCGGCATCTCGCCCGACGACCCCGAAGCGGCGGTCTGCCAGGAACTGAACCGCGACTGCGAAGGCTGCGCACACCCATCTGTGACGCCGCTTTCGCGGCTCGGCGCGGGCGACGAAGCGCGCGTGCGCGCTATCCTCGACTCGGCCGACATGACGCTCTCGCTGGCGAGCGCCGGACTCAAGCCCGGTGCGACTGTAAAAGTGGTCGCGACCAGCGACGGCAGCTGGTCGCTGGCGACCCCGCAAGGCGAGCTGTCGGTCGACAAGCAACTCGCGCAGCGCATTATCCTGGACCGCTAATGCGGCCGCAGTACCTCCTGAGCCTGCTGCTGCCGGCCGTGGTTATCGCCGGCAATC
>PSPB01000086.1 GCA_003193815.1 Methanobacteriota archaeon | reverse complement strand
CTCTTCGGGCTGGAGCCGTCAGCAGCGCAAAATGCGCTGCTGACGCCGCACGCGGGCGAGCTGGCGCGGCTCGCGAAGGCAGCAGACATCGATGCTGACGGGCGCGAAGCCACGGTCACGGCCGTCGCGCGCGCTTACGGTGCTACCGTGCTCGCGAAAGGGCCGGAGGACATAATCTCCGACGGCTCCCGCACTCGGCGCAACCGCACCGGCCATCCGCGTCTGGCGGTCGGTGGCACCGGTGACGTGCTGGCGGGGATGTGCGCCGCGGTACTGGCGCGTGGCCTTACGGGGTTTCAGGCCGCACGTGTCGCGGCGTGGCTGCTCGGCACCGCTGGCGAACGCGCCGCCGAATTGCACGGCGCGGGATTCCTGGCGACTGAAGTGGCGGCGCAAGTGCCGCTGGTGATGCGCGACAGCTAACGGCGCCGGCGCAGCGCGATGCCGGCAAGCAAGGCTGCGGCAGCCAGTAGCGAGGGCGCCGGCAACGCGTTCTCTTCATCGGGGAGCGCCGCCGCTTCGCCGATGTTGAGCATCTGCTCGTCGCCCTGGAAGCTGCCGTGGCCGGTATCGACTTCGACGCGATAGCCGTAGCTCCCAGCTTCAGCCAGCGTCACTTCGGCGCTCCATCCGGACGGGCCTTCCAGCATCGGGAGCCGCTGGCCAGCGACCAGCAGGTAGACCGCGAGCGGGTCAGGATAGTCGACGAAGGCGCGAATCTCGACCGGGCTGCCCGCCTGCGCGTCCGCCACCGGCAGGAGCGCGATGCGTCCGGCGTTCTCGACGTTCAGGGTGCGGTAAGTAGTATCGTGGTTGCCGAGCAGGTCGCTGGCTTTGATTTCAAGCAGCCAGCCCCCGTCGCTGGCGAGGGTCGAATCCCAAGTGAATTCGGTCGCGCTGGCCGGCAGGCTGGTCCAGTCGCTGCCGCCAACCCGGTATTGCAACGATTCAATCCCGGCGTAATCACTGGTTGCGAAGGTGATAGTTACTTCCGCCGTGACGGGGTCGGGGAACGTATCAAGCAGGATGACGGGAGCGGTGTTGTCGCACTCGAACTGCGTGGAAACTTCGGTGGCATAGTCCAGCCCGTCAACAGCACGCACCAGCAGGGTATGCATCCCGTCGGGCAGGGCTGCGGTTATGATCCGGAAACCGTTTTCGTCCACGCTGTGCCACGCGCCGCCATCAATCTGGTATTCAACACTGGCAACCCCGTCCGGGTCAGAGGCAGTTATTGTAACGTCGAGCGGCCCTGCGAAGAGCGCCCCGGGCACGCCGTTGACTTCCAGCACCGGGTAGGTGATGTCGCCCTCGTTCTGGACGTCCAACTCGAGGCTCGCCATCGCTTCGTTGCCGTAGGTGTCGGTGGCGTGCACTTCCAGCGTGTGGAGGCCGTTGTCAATTCCGGTCTCCTCGCTGTTCCACTCCGCCTCCCAGCGGTCATCGCCGATTGAGGCCATCTGGCGCCAGCTGCCTTCATCAACGCGGTATTCGACTTTCGCGACCGCACTATAGTCCGATGCGCTAGCGGCAAGGGCCACAAGTCCCGTGACCTCGCTGTCCGCAGCTGGTTCCAGCCACGTCACGATCGGGGGCTCGCTGTCGTTCAGGATTTCAAGGTTTCCCGCCAGCTCGAGCGTGGTGCCGGCTGTGTCAGTGATGCGCAGCACCAGTTCGTGCTGTCCGTTTCCGTAAGCAGTCGTATCAAGTATCAGGTCGAATTCGTTCGTGCCGTCGGCGAGCTGCCACTCGCCGTCATCGACGCTGTACTCTACCGCGGCAATTGCGCTTCGGGGCTGGCTGGCGCTGCCCGGCAGACTGACGGTGTCGCTCAGGTTCCCTGTCGGGAACTCGAAGCTGGTTTGTGGCGGGATGGCGAAAGCGGTCTGCAACGCGTAGTCATCAGCAGAGGCGGATTCATCATTGAAGAAGGAAACAAAGATGTTCAGGTTATCGTAACTGATATCAGAGAAGTTCTCACAATTAGTTTCATCTCCACAATCACCATCATCATCTGCATCTCCGCTATGCTCACCTCCAATCCAGACAGTCTCGAGTACAACTTCCTCGTGGGGGTCCAGCACCACCTGCTGGTCGAAGGCGTAGTCGAGGAAGCCGAAGTGGTACGGGTTGCCGTCGTAGTTGTCGTAGCGCGAGACTGGCTCGACAATGTACGCCCTGATGTAGCCGGTGAAGTCAGGATTACCGAAACCTGCATCCTCGTTCCAGGTGATGTATACCTGGACCGCTATCCGGTCATCACCAAGGTGCTGCATTGCGATGCGCAGCGAGATGTCGGTGTCACTGCGGCCACCACTGCTGTCGATGGCCTGTTCGTAATTGGAAGTGTCAGACTGGCCACCTTCGACCTTCTCGTCTCCGCCGTCAAAGTAGACTGTGGGGTAGCCGGTGAAGTCAGGGTAGTCACCAGCGCGGTCGCCAGCCTTGTCGTTCACATCTGTAATCAATGCTACGAAAAAGAACTGGTCATGGTAGTAAGGGTCGTCCGGGTATTCTGACTTGGGTTGCCAGACCTTGTTCAGGTTCTCTGCCGCGCTTGGGCAATAGACGCACCAGGTGGTGGTGAACTCCTCGCCGATGACGGCGTGGGTAAAGTCTTCCACCGGCCGTTCCGCCGCGCTTCCCGGCAGCAGCAGCATCGTGAGACAGGCGAGCAGGCAGGCGAGGAAGGCAGGGCGCATGCTGACTCGGGTACCGTGAACCATATAAAAGTTATTCGAGGCCCTGTGGACCCTTATAACATCGAAAACTCACGCCTGAAACCCTCGCCTGCTAGATAGCGTTGCAGTTCCGGAAATTCGTCCAAGGATGGGGTTGGCTTTGTACAAATCCTGCAACAAAAACGGCAGTGTTTAAGGCCAGAGCAATGCTCTGAAGAATGGCATTGTGACCCCCTCTTTCTTTCTGCTACTGTAGCGGGCTCCGGCAGCGCCTGTAGCACATACGCATCAGGCTCCGGCAGGTTCAGCAGCGAGAAGAGCGTGCAATGTGTCATTCTGTTGGCACGCTTGCGTAATGGCTGTGGAGTAAATGGCTTTGGGAGCAGCTGAATAGTGATACAACTAACTGCACTGTTAAACGGGGATCCCGAGCCGTCTGAAAAGTTATTCGAGACCCGCAATCATGCGTGCGGAGACGACTGGGTCTTCGGTCCCGAAGATGGCGCTGCCCGAAACTAGAATGTCCGCACCCGCCTCGCGCAGTGCTGCGGCATTCTCACAGGTGACGCCGCCGTCGACCTCGATGAGCGTGTCCGGCCGTGCCTCTCGCAGGGAACGGATGCGGTCGTAAGTTCCTTCGTCGAACACCTGCCCGCAGAAGCCGGGCTCAACAGACATTGGCAGCAGCAGCTCTGCCGCGTCGAGCCACGGGTCGAGCGCGCTGAGTGGGGTTGAGGGGCGGATTGCGACTCCCGCCTTCAGCCCTCGCGCATGGATGGCGTCGATTGACGCCGCTGTATCATTCGCCTCGGCGTGGACAGTGATGATATCAGCTCCCGCGTCAGCAAACGACTCGATGAAGTTGAGCGGGTCAGTGACCATCAGGTGTACGTCCCACATCGAGCGGCGCGATGCCGCGCAGTGCGGCGACCGTGTCGGGACCCATAGTCAGGTTCGGGACGAAATGGCCGTCCATGACGTCCATGTGCAGGTAGCCACTGTGCGGTGCGACCAGCTCCGCCAGCTCGCGCAGTCGCCCGAAGTCGGCGCCCAGCATCGAGGGGGCGACGACCGCCACGCTACCACATCCGGGTTATGGTATCAACGATGACACGCTCCGAAACGTCAGGCCGCCACTTCTGGACCACCTGCACGAACTTGTGGACCTGCGACGACTCGGTGCGCCACCAGCGGTCGTAGAATCCCTCGAGCGCGTCGAGTTCGTGGAGGATGATGCGCTCCTGCGCGTCGGTCAGCTGCCCCGTCATGCGCGTCTTGTCGGATTCCTTCGCCAGCCTCCGCTGGAGCTTGTGCAGCACCGCCACCCAGAACCCGCGCGGCCGTGCCTCCTCGCCGCCCTGGTTGCGGATGATGCCGGTGTTCAGGCACCAGTCGTGCTTCGCGTCCTGCGTGTTCTCGTCGGTGTAGGTCGGCAGCCAGATTTTATCGAGCGGATGGCACGGCTCGTGTTCCGGCCGCTCCTCTTCCTCTCCCTCCACCGCCTCGGCCGCCCCCTCTGCGTCGGCAGCGGTGACTGTCTCTTCGGGAGCCGGTTCAGGCACGGCCTGAACCGGCTCCCGCTCATCGGGACTGGCGACAGGCTCTGGTTTCGTGCTCGCCACGCGGCCCGCGACGGCTGCCCGTAAATAAACGCTCCGTGGCCGTGAACTTTAAGAGCGGCACACAATGCGCCCTCGCCTGCGCGTAACGGGAGTGTGGTGTAACTCGGCATCATTGCGGGCTCCAGTTATGCAGGAATGATGGCAATAGGTCTGCTGAACAGTGATGAATGACTGGAGCGCTGACCTGCACGCCACCATAGGTGAGACCCGCCGATCTGGGTTCAAATCCCAGCGCTCCCACCAGCGCGCAGGCTTCCTCTTCCGGCGTCTGTCAACCACAAATTCATATATTGCCTTGGCGTTTCACAGGCATGTCGACTCCAAGTGATATGGCATACGCCATCAAGCAGAACGAAATTGACTACGATGCAAGCGACCTCGTCATGATGCAGGTTCAACTGCTTAATCGGGATAACGAGGGCAGGGTCATGGTTGAAAAAATATCAGCAGATTATTCATCTTCTTCAGCCGGAAAATATTACATTCCTGGCGTAGCTATGAAATTTGGCGAGCATCCCGAAGAAGCTGGTCATCGTATCCTGACGGAGGAACTGGAAATCAAAAATCGCGAAATAAAATTAATCGGTTCGCAATCACACTGGAACAACGAGAAAAATCACTGGTATCTTCTATTTCACTTCGAGACAATGGAGCCACTTAGCGAATCCGAGATGGCAAATCCATGCGAGGGAATCGATGAGTTACTTTACCTGAATTTAGAAGATGCTACTAAGGAAAATGCAATGCAGGGACTTCTGGATATCAGGGAAGCGATGCGTAAACCGGGCAGAACATACGTGTAGATGTCTGAACAGCAATTCCTGTGTCCCAGAGGCTGTGGGTCATTACGTCCGAACAGGTGGCAGAAATACAGGCATTACCATTGCAAGAAGTGCAAGGGAGTTAAGCTAGATGTTGATGAAATTCAAGCTATGGGATTCGGAAGTAAAAAGTTGAAAAAAAATACATTGGAAAACATTTTGCATCGTGGTACTCCGTGTTCACTCAACTGTCCTAATTGTACAAGGAACATGGTCGAAATTGCCTTAACTTACGATGAAAAAAGGGTTAAGGAATTGATACGTTCCCCCTCCCTTCTTCATCTGCCCATGCTTATTCCGGGTGTCGACTTAGTCTATGGTCCATTTATGCTTCTATATGCGGCATCCCGAGACGTTCTTGGCAAAAAGAATGTTAAAACT
>PSPB01000085.1 GCA_003193815.1 Methanobacteriota archaeon | reverse complement strand
TGCTTGGAAATCACATCGACGATTTTCAGCGGATGCCGCTCGTGAATCCGCTTTAAGGTCTCGACGAAAATCGCGTGCTGTGTCTGCCGTGACGTCAGCGCCACCACCAGCAGCCCCCGTTCGCGTGCCACCTCGACCGCGGCGGTCAGCGCCGCTGCAGTCTTCCCCAGCCCGGTGGGTGCGTGCGCCAGCAGGTGCTCGCCGGCAGCGAACGCCGTGCGGCAGTCATCCAGCATCGCATCCTGCCCCTTGCGGAGCTCCGGGAACGGGAACAAGGAGCGCCCCACGCAGGCGGGGCAAAAAGACTCTTTATGCCGTCCATAGGGGCGCATGAAGGAAATCATCGAATCTCCCAACGCGCCACCCCCCATCGGCCCCTACTCGCAAGCTGTCGCTAACGCCGGGCTGCTCTTCATGAGCGGGCAGGTCGGCCGCCAGCACAACGTCGCCACGCTCGAAGCGGGCGTCGCGGAGCAGACCCGCCAGGCCATCCGCAACCTGCAGGCGGTGCTGGCGGAGCGCGGCCTCGCGCTGGCGGACGTGGTAAAGACCACAGTATTCCTGCTCGACATGGATGACTTCGGCGCGATGAACGCAATTTATATAGAGATGTTCGGAGAAGATGCGGCTCCGGCGCGCTCCACCATCGGAGTGGCGCGGCTGCCGCTGGACGCGCTGGTCGAGATTGATGCCATCGCCGTGCTGCGGTAGATGGACGCCACCCACCGTGCGGTCGCCTGGATGCTGCTCGCCAGCCTGGCGTTCGCCTCCGGCAGCGCGCTGGTGAAGTGGACCGCTGACCACGCGGGGGTCGCGACGGTGATTTTCGGCCGTAGCCTGGTCATCACGCTGGCGCTGCTGGCGTGGTCGCGGCTGCGCGGTTCGTCGCTCCACGCCGGCGACCGCCGGCTGCTGCTCTGGCGCTGCACGGTTGGCCTGTCGGCGATGGTGTGCTACTTCTACGCGGTGCAGCAGATTCCCCTCTCGAACGCGGTGACGCTGCAATACACCGCGCCGCTCTTCGTAGCGCTATTCTCCGGGGCGATGCTGCGCGAGCACGTCTCACCGCTGGTCTACGGCTGCATTGCGCTCTCGTTCGCCGGCACCGTGCTGATAGTCTCACCGTCGCTGCGAGGAGTCGAGCCGCTCGCGCTGGTCGCGCTCATTTCGGGCGTGCTCTCGGCGTTCGCCTATCTTGCCGTGCGCGGGCTGCGCACCAGCGCATCGCCTGACGGGGTCGTTTTCTGGTTCGCACTCTTCTGCACGCTGGTTACCTTGCCGTTGGCCGCCACCGAGCTGCCGCAGTTGGCGTTGCCGGAAGCGCTCGCGATAATCGGCGTCGGCATCTGCGCCGGCGTCGGTCAGACGGGAATGACGCGCGCCTATCAGGCGGCGCGTGCCGCCTACATTGGCGCATTCTCCTACGCGACGGTGCTCATCGGCGGGATTTACGGCTGGCTGTTCTTCCAGCAATCGCTCGTCTGGGGCGATGCTATCGGCGCGGCGCTGATTGTCGGCAGCGGTGCGCTGCTCGTCAGCAGCGCGCCGGAGGCGAAGCCCGAAGGCGGACAGCTGCCGTAGGTGAGCGCCCCTACTGGGACTTGAGGTAGAACAGCGCCCCGAAGACGCCAAGCATGGCAGCTCCGAAGATATTCTGGCCGCTGCTGGGCGTTATTCCCGCATAAAGATCGTAGACGTTCATCAGGAAGAAAGCCCCCCACAGGGTGGCGGTCACCTGGCCGAATTTCTTGATGTTCTCTTCAGCCCACATCGGGATACTCAAGTGGAATAGGGCGATGGCGGCCAGCGCGCCGGTCCCTTGATTATCGCCTTCAGGCGACGCGGGTAATCATCTCGGGCGTAATACCGTGCTCAGTGACGGCGTAGATTAGCACCGCTGCTTTCTCCGGGTGGTTACGAATCTTCTTGATAATCATGCGATTCTCGAACTCGGCCGCCATGCGCCCTACTTCGAGCTCGATAATGACGTCGGCGACAGCCTCAATCTGGCTCTGCGTCTTCGAATCGTGCGCGTCCTGCGAGACGGTGTAGAGCACGAGGCCGCCGTTCGCCTGCGCGTATTCCTTGATGGTACGCATCGCCGAAAGTACCTCGGCCAGCGAGTAGTATTGCAGGAAGAAATCGAGCGAATCAACGACAACCCGGAAGGGCGAGCGCAGCTTCGAGATCTCGTACGCCATGTCGGAGACGAAATTAATCTGGTCAGCGGTCGCGCCGTAGGCACCGACGTTGCGCAGCTCGCTCACCGAAAGCCCCTCCTGCTTGAAGCGGGACGCCTGCAGGTCACGCGCCAGTACCTTCTCGAAATACTGGGTGCCGATGTTGACAATCCGCATGTCGGTGGGCCAGTTGTAGTGTTCGAAGGTCTCAATCAGCTCCTCAGAGGTCTCGTCGGTCGAGAAATAGACGACATTCTCGGCACCGATACCCGCTGCGGCGTACTGCTTGGCGAGCAGCTCCTTGCCCGCCCCGGAGGTGCCCGCAATCAGGATTGAGCTCCCCATCTTGAACCCCTTGCCCTCTATCAACGCCGCGTCGAGGCGGGGAATGCCGCAGGTTACGATTTCAGCCATCTGTGTTTTCGATGTAGCGGTCGGTCAGGGTCTTCAGCATTGAGGCCAGGTCGTCACTGGTCTGCTCCTCCACCGTAAGCATCATGGTATACGACTTGCGGAGCCGCATGGTGTTGGCGAGGACGTTAATGAATTCCTTCAGGACCCGGTTCTCGGAATAGATGGTGAGGCCGTTAACCGAGTCAAACATTACGAAGTGTCGCTTGGCCTTGATGCGCCGCTCGAGCAACCCGATATTGAGCAGCACCGACTCGAGCATTGTGGGCGACTCGATGAACATGGTACGTGGGTCCTCAGTCTCGCCACCAACAGTGAGCGAAATCATATCCACGAAATAGAGGTCGCCTAGGTCAGCCTTGATTTTCTCGAGGTCGGCGATGATGCTACCCGAGGGCCGGGTCGTGGTGATGTAGATGCCACCCAGCTTTTTGCTCAGCAGGTGCTTTACGATTTCAGTCGACGTGGGGCGATAATCGTCAGAGTTGAGTGCAACCGTCGTCAGGGCGTCGCCCTCCTTGATGCTTGCGACCACTTGCTTGAGGATGCTCACGTGAACACCTGCCCCGTGTCCTGCCCCCACTTGAGCAATGGCACGATACTGAGCCCGATCGGTGTCAGCTCCACCAGCTGCCGCGAGCGCGAGTGCTTGGCACCCCGCATCTTGACCACTTGCAGCGTGCGTAGCAGGTCCCCCTGCCGCTGGACGTTCCCCATCAGGATAACCCCGTCAGCGACCGCTTCTTCAACGCCGAAGATGGAGTAGGTCTGTGTACGCGCGTCGACGACAGTCTCAGAGATGAGCATGGTGGTACAACCGAAGGTCGCCAGAAACTGTCCCAGCCGGAAAATGAAGTTACGGATGGCGCCTTTGTCGGGGAGCTGGTAGCAGATGGCGGTAATCGAGTCAATCACCAGCCGCGTAATCTGGAGTTCGTCAACGATATCCTCGAACGCCCCCAGCAGCGCCTCCATGTCCTTGGAGGTGTACGAGCCGTCAAGCCGCTCGACGCCCAGTCGGTCATTGATAATCCCCAGGTCGAAGACATTCAGCTTCCCCTCAGTGACCAGCGAATCTTCGAAAAAGCCGTAAGTTCGCAGGTTCTCGAGCATCTTGGAGGAAGGCTCGGTAACCGAGATGTAACAGGTGGTCTCGCCATTCTTGGCACCGTTAATCAGGTATTCCATCGCCAGCGTGGTCTTTCCCGAGCCGACAGTGCCTGCCAGCAGGGTAGTGTTACCGATGGGGATGCCGCCGTTGAGGATGCGGTCCAGTCCCTCAATGTGGGTCTTGGACTTCTCGCGCGGCCGGCCGCCGCGGGGGTCCAGCATCACCCTCTTCGGTTTTACGTTTTCTTCCGCCACGATTAGTCCTCGATAATGTACTGGTCGATAAGGTACTGGCGGACCCGCTTTTTCAACGTTCTCTCGGTAATCCCTTCTTCCTGAGCAGTGTCATGGATATTCTGTAGTTCTCGCTGCACTTCCACCGGGAGCTCGGCCCACTCAACCGGGGGCTTCTTCGGCAGCAGCCCGCGCAGGTCAACCGGGTTGGCATCAGCGAAGACGGAGGCGAAGCGCTCGCGCACGCGTTCCTCGAAGTATTTTTCCGCCTCCCGCTCGCACTCGTTATAGGTCTTGACCAGCTGCTCCTCGATGACTGGCCCGAGGTCTTCCATGAAGACTCCCTCGGGCAGGAAAGAATGGTACCAGCTACCATCCTCGTGCAGCACATCCAGGTGCGTGCGGTTGTACGCGTCAATCAGCGGCGTCTCGTATTCTTCCTTTGCCATGCCTCGTCCCGGAGCCCGTCGAGGACCGCGCTATATATGAGGATTAGCCTCCGCCCAGCAGCGGCAGTACGTAGTAGATAGCGAGCACGGTCCCCATCAGCGCCTCGCCCACAATCAGCCCGGTCGCAATCATGTAGGTGTTGAGCAGCTTCAGCGTGCGCCCCTTCTCGCCGAGGCCGTCGCGCTCGACCGCCGGCTCCAGCACTTTCAGTTCCCATAGGTCGCGCATTGCCCCGCCGACGACCATCGGCAGCGTCACCACCATCGGCAGGTACATTCCCAGCCCGAAGGCGGTCCCCATCCCGGTCAGCAGCTCCATGAAGATGCCGATGCCGAAACCGAGCCCCAGCAGCTGCCACGGCGTCTCGCCACCGAGCATAATCTGCGCGAAAGCGGCGAATGCGTTCGCCTGCGGTGCGTAGAGCACCAGTTCGCCGCGCGCCAGCGCCAGCGAGAGGATGCCGGCAAACAGCGCCGAGACGATGGTGCCGGGGATGATGCCGACCAGTTCGGTCTTCATGATGTGCATCGGCCGGTTGCCGACGTAGAGCGCCGCCTTGTAGTCGCCAATCACGGTTCCCGACATCGAAATCGCGCCGCCGAAGACGGTCGTGCCGACCAGCGAAAGCAGTGCCGCGTCACTCGCCGCGAGTCCCAGCAGGTTCTTGAAAATCAGCACCAGCATTAGCAGCACGATGAACGAAGTGCCCGATACGGGCTCGATGCTGGTCTCGCCCATCACCTTCACGGCAATCGCGCCAAGCGCGAAAGTCGTCAGGCAGAGTACCAGCGCAAAGACGAAGGAGGGGATGAAGCCGAACTCGGTCGCGAACACTAGCGTGATGCCGACCAGCGTCACCACCAGCATCACGGGAATATGCGTCACCGGCCACTCATACCAGCCTTTGCCCTCGACGTAGTCGCGCCGCGCGACATCGTCGCCACCGGCAAAGATGGCGATAACGTCCGCCGCGGTGGTGCGGAAGACCGGCGCCATCTTCAGTAGCGCGGTGATGCCGCCGCCCAGGATGGCGCCCCATCGGGCGCGCGACGTAGGCGTACGATTTCAGCGACGCCGCGGGGTAGGCAGAGACGGCGTGGTAGAGCCCGTCGACCGGGTAATAAAAAGGATAATCAAGGGCGAACGCCATCGGCGTCACGACGAACCACGTGAAAAACGTCCCGAGGCTCACCAGCATTGCGACACGGAATTTCATGAACCAGCCGATGGCGCCCATCAGCGGAGTGAACTCGAAGCCGAGCCAGGTGTAGTTGGTGATTCCCGAGTCGAACGGCACCATCAGGTCGCCGCCCTCGTAGTAGCGTGAGACCCCCAGTTCGTGCGCTCCCTTGTCGAGCACCGAGGTGCGAATAGGATCGCCTGCGGCGTCAACCGCGCCGGTGGAGAAAACCGGGAAGTCGCGCAGGAAAGTGAAAATCCCGACCAGCAGGGTCGAGATTCCGACCAGCCAGATTGAGTGGCGGGCGCTCTCGACCGACCCGGTCGAGGTCTCGCGCGCGATGTCCATCAGCTTGACGTTGG
>PSPB01000084.1 GCA_003193815.1 Methanobacteriota archaeon | reverse complement strand
TCCTTCGTTATGGGGTCGCCCAGTTGCACCGCGCCGATATCGCTCTCGGAGCTCGCCTCGAGCTCGCGCGACGCGAAGGTGACGCCGTGGATGCCGTCGCGGCCGGTTCGCCCGCCGGCGAGGATGTAGATGTCGCCCGCCCCGCCAGCACGGCTGTGAATCAGCTCGCTCTTCGGCATGATGCCGATACAGCCGACGTTCACCAGCGGATTGCCAGTGTAGGCGGGGTGGAACGCCACCTGCCCCGCCACGGTCGGGATGCCGACGCGGTTGCCGTAATCGCGGATGCCCGCTACGACGCCCCCCATCAGGTAGCGCGGGTGCTTGACGCCGTCGGGCAATTCGCTACGCGGGGTGTCCAGCTCCCCGAAAAACAGCGGGTCGACCAGTGCAATCGGCTGCGCACCCATGCAGACCACGTCGCGCAGGATACCGCCGATGCCGGTCGCCGCGCCGCCATACGGGTCGAGCGCCGAAGGGTGGTTGTGCGACTCGAGGCCGACGGCGTAATAGTGATCGTCGTCGAACTCCATGATTCCGGCGTCCTCCCGTACGGCGACCTTGCGCGGCACGTCCAGCCCGAAGACGGTCTCCTCGAGCACGGGGCGCGACGACTTGTAGCAGCAGTGCTCCGACCACGCCTGGTCAATCGCCTGCAATTCAACGTCTGTCGGCACCCTCCCCTCGTCGCGAAAGTGGTCGCGCACCTTCTCCAGTTCCGCCAGCGAGAGCCCCAGTCCCAGAGCCTCGCCCGTCGCCTCGAGGTCGCCGTCGAGCGGCACCGCGAACGCCTGTTCTACGCCCGCTAGCGGTTGTAGCCTCATTCCGCCACCGTGATGGAGTAATCGTGCACCACGGGATTGGCAAGCAGATGCCGGCACATGCGCTCCGCCTCGGCCAGCGCCTCCGTCTCGGGCAGCTCGAGCGTGACGCGATAGCAGCGCGCTGACGCGACCGCCCCGACAGAGTCGAAGCCGAGCAGTCTCAGTGCTTTCTGGACGTTGGCGCCCTCGGGGTCAGCCATCCCCGGCTTGAGTCCGACCCGTATCTCAATCTCAGTCATTGCGCTCCCATTAGAGGTTGGTAAAAAACGAAACTCAGGCTTCCCGGGTTCGCATCCAGCCCGCCGCTGCTCCGAGCAGTAGGAATAGCAGCAGTACGCCGTCATCGGGGCCGTGCGCCAGCGGCTTTGCCACCATCAGGTACTCGATGCCGAACGCCGCGCCCAGCATGGCGGTCGTTGTAATCCAGAGCGTCGGGTCGCCCATGGTCCCGCCACCGTCGGCAATCGCGCGCAGCCGCGGCACGATTACCATAGGGATAACCGCAACCATCACCAGCAGCAGTATGAGCGAGTTGTCAATCCACGCCTCGCCGAAGTTATGCTCGTCACCGCTGAGCACCAAGTAGAGGCCGAACATCAGTGCCAGACCGCCTCCGCCGGTCGCCATCGACGCCATCGCGCGCGCCATCGACGCCAGCTCACGGCGCGTTTCGTCCTCGGCGCGCTCCATGCGCAGCATCGCGACCGCCGCCGCAATCAGTCCGCTGAAAAGTGTAATCGCGCCGACGATATGCAGATAGAGAATTATTTCGGACATGGGGCCGCAATCGGGGGCGGGCTAAAACAGGAGCGGCAGTAGCAGCAGCACGGCGGCAGCCAGGATGCCGGCGGCGATATCATCGAGCATCACCCCGTCGCCGCCCCCAATTTCCTCGAGCCGCGAGACCGGCCACGGCTTTAGGATGTCGAAAGCGCGGAACAGGACGAACAGAGCCAGCAAATCCACCGCATCGGGGACGCCAGCGGCGAGCCAGATGATGGCGGCGCCGAGCAGGTAGCCCGCCACCTCGTCCAGCACGAAGCGGCCGGGGTCCTCGCCCCACTCCCGTTCGGCCCATTCGGCGAGGTTGCGGCCCAGCGGGTAGAGCAGTAGCGCGACCGCCAGCAGCGCGTAGCCGCCCTGCGCCCCGCCATAGGCCACGGCGCCCCATGCCAGTGCCGCCGCGCCAGCGCTGCCGGCGGTGCCAGGACCGTAAGGCGCCCGCCCCAGTCCGAGGCCGGTCGCCGCGAGTTCACGCCAGTCAACCATTATTTTCCACCGACGACTCCTATATAAATTATACTTCCGACGCGTTACGCCAGAAATGGACCAGCCGCTGCGCCACCGTGAGGTTTCCCAGTAGTGCCAGCAGCGCCAGTGTGCCGGTCGCCCAGAGTGCTGGCTCGCCGGCCAGTTCACCCCCTGCAAGGCCGAGTGCCAGCAGGATGATGCGCTCCGGCCGCTCAACCAGCCCGACCGCCTGCTGGCTGACACCGAGGCGCTCCGCCGCCGCACGCGCGTAGGAAGTGAGCAGCGCTCCGATGAGCGCCGCCAGCGCCCATGCCTCGCCCGGGATTCCGGGCGGCAGCGGCGCCAGCCAGCCGCCGAGCAACAGCGCGCCGAAGAGCAGGCTGTCCGAATAGCGGTCGGTCAGCGCGTCGAGGAAGCCGCCGCGCACCGACGTCTGTCCGGCGGAGCGCGCCAGCAGTCCGTCGCCGCCGTCGGCCAGCCCCGCCAGCAGCAGCAACGCCACTCCGGGAAGGATGGCGGCGGCGTGCAGTTGCCACGCTGCCGCCATGGTCAGCGCCAGCCCCAGGAAGGTGAGGTTGTTGGGGCGGATGCCGATGCGGCCCATGAAAACACCCAGCGGGCGCAGCAGCTCGTTACTATGCTTCTTCAGTATGTCGCTAAGCACGCTTCGCGGGAGTTACTTGCGGCTATTCAACCTTGTCCCCAGTCACCGGTACTGCTTTTAGTCCCGCTCCCGCTTTCGGGGCGCTATGGTCGCCCGCGACATCCTGCAACAGCAGCTCCCCCATACTCTGGTGGAGACCAATTACGAGGACCAGGGCGAGCTCTACCGCGGCAAGGTGCGCGACAACTACATCAAGGAAGAGACCATCACGATGGTCACTACCGACCGTATCTCCGCCTTCGACCGGGTGCTGGGAACGGTGCCGTTCAAGGGGCAGGCGCTGGTCGAGATGGCCGACTGGTGGTTCGGCGAGACGGCTGACATAGTCGCCAACCACGTTCTCCGCAGGCCGCACCCCAACGTCTGGACCGTTCGCCGCTGCGACCCCATCCAGGTCGAGATGGTCGTGCGAGGCTACCTGACTGGCATCACCCCCACCTCAATCTGGACCGCCTACGAGAAAGGCGACCGCAATTTCTGCGGCAACGAGCTGCCGGACGGGATGCGCAAACACGAGAAATTGCCAGAGCCAATCATTACCCCCTCAACCAAGGCGGCGCAGGGCGACCACGATGAGTCGGTCGCCCCGGAGGAGCTCTTCCGCCGCGGGGCGGTCGACCCCGGGCTCTACCAAGAGTTGGCGAAAATCTCGATGAAGCTCTACCGCCGTGGCGTCAAGCGCGCCGCAGAGCACGGCATGATTTTCGTCGATACCAAGTACGAGTTTGGCATCTCCAGCGGCAAGATTATGCTGATGGACGAGGTCAATACGCCCGACTCCAGCCGCTACTGGATGGCGGACGACTACGAAAAGCGCTTCGAGAAAGGAGAAGAGCCACGCAAGTTCGACAAGGAATACGTCCGCACCTGGCTCGCGGAGCAGGGATTCCGGGGCAAGGGCAAGCCGCCCGTGCTGACCGACGACTTGCGAGTGGAGGCGGCCGCGCGCTATATCGAAGACCTTCACTGGCGAGGAGATGCCGCTGGAATTGGGACCGGCCGGCGGCGTAATTTACCAAGTTCTCAACCCGTTTATCTAGTTCTCGACGATTCTTATTTAAAACAAACTTTCCCGGTCGCTTCGCTCCCGCAAAATTTTGACCAAATAGTTTGTTTACCATAATGCACGAATAATTGTGCAGGGCTGATTTTATATCTGAGCACTGGACGTCACCTCGCTCCCATGGCGCAGAAGAAGAGGCAGCAGCGCAAGCCGAAGACCGAGATACAACGCTCGGAAGAGCGGTTCCAGGACCGCCGTAACGAATACAACACCGAGGCGCGCATGCTACGCGACGAGCGCGACGCCATCCATGACCAGCGCGGAAAGGTGATGCAGAAAATCCTGGCCATGCGCGACGAGATGAAGGTGCATTCGCAAGCGAAGCAGCGTAGCATGCAGTCGCGCAACAAGTTGCGTGACCAGGCGCGCAAGTTGATTGCTGCCAAGCAGGCGCGGCGCAAGGATGGCAAGGATGGCAAGGGGCTGCGCTATACGGTCGAGGCGCTGATGTCCGAAATCATGGCGTCCGAGCGACGGCTTGAGACGACCGAGATGACGATTGCCAAGGAGCGTGCGCTGCTCGAGCGGATTTCCATCCTGCGTCGTAGCTTGGGCGAGCAGCAGTCGTCACTCGAGGAGCAGGAGCACCTGTACGCCGAGGTAGGCGAGCTGGACCAGTCGATTGACGAGCGGTTCAGCGAGGCAGACCAGCACCATCTGGAAGTGGTGCGGCTGGCGAAGCTCAATTCGAAGCTTTACGACAAGATGACCGAGCTGATGAAGGAGGCGGCGCACCTCTCGGGCGAATCAGACAAGAAGCACCAGGAGTTTGTTGACGTCCGCAAGCGCGCCGACCACCAGCACGAGCGCGCGATGGAGATGCTCGACCAGTTGCGGACCCACCGGAATGTGGCGCGCGAGGAACAGCAGGCGCGCTGGAAGGTGGTGCGCGACCGCCGCAAGGAGGTCAAGGAAGCGCTCTACGATGACAAGAAGCTGGCCGCGGCGGCTGACGACGCCATCAGGGAACTGATGTTGGGCGGTAAGATTTCGCTCTGATGGACGCCATCGTCCTGGCGGGCGGCTTCGCGCGCCGTATGGGGGAGCTGGTGCGCCACACTCCAAAGCAGTTGCTCCCAGTCGCCGGCGAGCCGCTACTGGCGCACGTCCTGCACTCGCTCGAGGCAGTTGCGCCCGACCGCGTGCTGCTGGCGGTCAACGCCGCTTTTGCCAGCCAGTTTGACGCGTTCATCGCCAGCTACGACGGCCCGCTCCAGCTCGAGCTGGCGGTCGAGCAGGCGCAGAGCGAGGGCGAGAAGCCCGGTGCACTGGGCGCGCTGGGGCAGCTGGTGGCGGAATATCGCCTGCCGGGGCCGCTATTCATCGTCGGTGGCGACAACCTTTTCGACTTCGACCTCGCCCGCATGGCGTCGCTGCACGAGAGCACGGGTGACGACGTTATCGGGCTCTACGACGTTGGCGATACCGGACTGGCGCAGCTCTACGGCATCGCGACGCTCGAGGATGGCATTATCGTCGATTTCGTCGAGAAGCCGGCGGAGCCGCGCTCGACGCTGGCAGCGACCGCCTGCTGGCTGCTCTCGCCCGGCGGGGTGCGGGCGCTCGCCACCTACCTTGCGGCAGGCGGCGAGCGTGACGCGCTGGGGCATTTCCTGCCGTGGCGCATCGGTCGCGCGACGGTGCGCGGCATCGCCTATACCGGGACGTGGTTCGACATCGGTGACCACGAATCATACGCGGCGGCGTGCGCCCATTTCGGCTGAAGAGGTTTTTTTAGCGGCGCGGGGTCGCGCAGGTTGATGATACCGGCCAGCGAGGTGCTCGCCATCGGGTCGCTGCTGCTGCTCGCGGCAGGCTATCGGCTCTCGAGCGGCCCACACCGCATGGGGGGCCGCCGGTTGCCGGTCGCCGCCGGCCACCGGCTCTGCATGGTTGGCTGGCTGGCGCTGGGCGGCTTCTGGTGGAGCGAGGTCGAACACTACATCCTGATTCGCGACCCGGTCAACGCGCTCTTCTGCGCCATGGCGCTGCCGTTCTTCGGCTATCTGGCGTACCACCACTGGCTGACCATCCAGTGGCGTCGGGAATACCCGGCGTTGCGCTGGCTGGTGGCGATGACCGTCGTTGCTGGCGGCATCTACTTCCTGGTCGAGCGGGTGCCGTTCCTCGCGGGCTGGCTCATCCAGGTCGTCGCGGAGCAGTCGGTCTGGCTGCTCGATATTGCGGGCGCTCCGACGACGCTCGGGCCGCTCGACTACGGCGAAGGTTCGCGCTGGTACCGCCTCGGCTCAGCACACCAGGAAGTGAGCGTCCCCGTCGAGGCGGCGTGGCGCGACCCGATGTCGCCTGCGGTCAGCATCGTGCTGGCGTGCACCGCGTTGCAGAGCATGATAATATTCGTCGGCGGGGTGCTCTGCACCAGCGCGCCGCGCGAGCGACGCATCTACGCCTTCCTGGCGACGGTGCCGACGATTTACCTGCTCAACCTGATTCGCAACGCAGTGGTTATCTGGCTCACCTACGAGCACGTCTGGGGTGAGGACACATTCTACTACGCGCACGCCTGGATTGGCAAGGGCGGCAGCCTCGTCGCGCTGGTCGCGCTGGCGTACATCGTCTTCCACTACCTGCCGGAGATGCAGGACGCCATCCTGGGGGTGATGGACCTGCCGTGGCGCGAACCGCCGCAGGGGATGCGCACGCCGCCCTTCGCCGCCGGGACGCCCGG